>JAJYMR010000231.1 GCA_021786815.1 Deltaproteobacteria bacterium | reverse complement strand
CCCGCCGCAGAAGGCCAACCTGCTCGAGGAGGCGCAGAAACAGGTCGCCGAGATCCAGAAGCAGTACAACAACGGCGTAATCACCGACGGCGAGCGCTACAACAAGGTGGTTGACATCTGGGCCGAGGTCCAGGACCAGATCGGCGGCGCGGTGCTCAAGGGGCTCTCGACGCAGGTCTTTGGCAAGGACGCCAAGGGCGCCGAAGTCGTCGGACCGTCGTTCAACCCGATCTTCATCATGGCCGATTCGGGCGCGCGAGGCTCCGAGCAGCAGATTCGCCAGCTAGCCGGGCTGCGCGGGCTGATGGCGAAGCCGTCGGGCGAGATCATCGAGACTCCGATCACCGCGAACTTCCGCGAGGGGCTCACGGTGCTCCAGTACTTCATTTCGACCCACGGCGCGCGCAAGGGACTTGCCGACACCGCGCTCAAGACGGCGAACTCGGGCTACCTGACCCGCCGCCTGGTGGACGTTGCACAGGACTCGATCATTACCGAAGAGGATTGCGGCACGCTCGACGGAATCGAGATGACGCCGCTTATCGAGGCCGGCGAGATTATCGAGGGGCTCGGCGACCGGGTGCTCGGGCGGGTTGCGCTCGAGGATATCCGCGACCCGTTCACCAAGCAGATTCTCGTGCGCGCCAACGACATGATCGACGAGGACAAGGTCAAGGAGATCGAGGACGCGGGCGTCGAGCGGGTCAAGATCCGCTCGGTGCTGACCTGCCAGTCACGCCAGGGCGTGTGCGTGCGATGCTACGGGCGCGATCTTGGACGGGGGCATCTGGTCAACCTTGGCGAGGCCATCGGGACCATCGCGGCCCAGTCCATCGGCGAGCCGGGCACGCAGCTCACGATGCGCACGTTCCATATCGGCGGCACCGCGAGCCGGCGCGCCGAGCAGACGACACTCGAAGCGCGCAACGAGGGCGTGCTTCGCCTGCACAACATCAACACCGTCAAGGCGCGCGACGGAAGTCTGGTCGTGCTGAGCCGCCACGGCGAGCTCGCGATTGCCGAACAGGTCCGCGCCGAGGACGGGACGGTGCGCGAGCGCGAACGCGAGCGCTACCCCGTGGTGTACGGCGCCAAGCTGCGCAAGGGCGACGGCGAGGGGGTCAAGTCGGGCGAGCTTATCGCGGAGTGGGACCCGTACACGATGCCGATCATCACGGAGGTCGGCGGCACGGTTAAGTACGGCGACATCCTGGAAGGCAAGACGATGGAGGAGCGGGTCGATGAACGCACCGGCGCGCGCTCCAACGTCATCGTCGAGTTCCGCGAACTCGACGTGCGGCCGCGCATCTCGATCAAGGACGCCTCTGGAAAGACCGCGAAGATCCCGAGCACGGAGAACTTCGCGCGCTACTTCCTGCCGGTCGGCGCGTATATCAACGTGCCGGAAGGCGCGGAGGTCTATCCGGGCGACATCCTGGCCAAGATTCCGCGCGAGACCACCAAGACCAAGGACATCACGGGCGGTTTGCCCCGGGTGGCCGAGTTGTTCGAGGCGCGCAAGCCCAAGGAGTTCGCCGTCATCTCCGAGATCGACGGTCAGGTCTCCTTCGGCAAGGACACCAAGGGCAAGCGCAAGGTGATCGTGACGCCCGAGGTCGGCGAGCCGCGCGAATATCTGATTCCCAAGGGCAAGCATATCGGCGTGCACGAGGGCGACCTCGTGAGGGCGGGCGAACCTCTGATGGAGGGCTCGTCGAACCCGCACGATATTCTGACCATTCTCGGCGAGAAGGCGCTCGCCAAGTACCTGGTGGATGAAATCCAGGAGATCTACCGGCTCCAGGGCGTGCGAATCAACGACAAGCACATCGAGGTTATCGTGCGCCAGATGCTGCGGCGGGTCCGCATCAAGGAGGTCGGAGACACCGACTTCCTGGTTGGCGACCACGTCGAGAAATGGCGCTTCGACGAGGAGAACGCCAAGGTTATCGGGCGCGGCGGAGAGCCGGCGATTGCCGAACCGCTGCTGCTGGGTATCACCAAGGCCTCGCTTTCAACAGAAAGCTTCATCTCGGCGGCGTCGTTCCAGGAGACGACGCGCGTGCTGACCGAGGCGGCGATCAACGGTCGAGTGGACCGGCTGGTGGGACTAAAGGAAAATGTCATCATGGGCCGGCTGATCCCGGCTGGGACGGGGCTCGCGGGCTACCATGAGATGGAACTGAAGGTCGAAGGAGCCGCGCAGGGCGAGGAATCGCTCAAGGAACCGGCCGTTTCCGAGGCAGAGGCACACGGTGCTGATTGACAGACGATAAAGGTTAGCTTACATATTTAGGTTCCCCCCAAGGGCCTCTTTGCCCTTGGGGACTTTGTTTGAATACCCGCTTCCCGCCCGACGAGAACACCCCGGGGAACGCGAGCGAAAGCCCTAAGGGCGGACGTTTGCCCCGGGATTCGAAAGGGGACGGGAGGCGGATTGAGCGGACGGAAAGCGAAGAACAACGTGCCGACGATAAACCAGCTCATACGGGGCGCCCGGGTAAAGAAGCGTTACAAGCTGACCGCGCCCGCGCTTCAGGGATGTCCGCAAAAGCGGGGTGTGTGCACGCAGGTGAAGACCACTACGCCCAAGAAGCCGAACTCGGCTCTGCGCAAGGTGGCGCGCGTGCGACTGTCCAACGGGATCGAGGTCAATACCTACATCCCGGGCATCGGGCACAACCTCCAGGAGCACTCGGTCGTCCTGATCCGCGGCGGACGCGTCAAGGACCTGCCCGGCGTCCGTTATCACGTGGTTCGCGGCACGCTCGACTCAATCGGCGTACAGGAGCGGCGCAAGGGACGTTCCAAGTACGGCTCGAAGAAGCCGAAGTAAAGACCTATGGCACGTAAAGGTCAGGCTCGTGTCCGGGAGATTGTTCCGGACCCCAAGTACCACGACCGCACGGTCGCGAAGTTCATGAACGTCGTGATGGAGCGCGGCAAGAAATCGCTCTCGGAGCAGGTATTCTACGGCGCGCTCGATATCGCAAGCGAGCGCACCAAGGAGGACGGGCTCGCCCTGTTCAAACGCGCGCTCGATAACGTGCGTCCCTCCGTGGAAGTGCGTTCGCGGCGCGTGGGCGGCGCGAACTATCAGGTTCCGGTCGAGGTGCCGCCGCTTCGGCGCACGTCGCTTGCGATGCGATGGCTGGTCGGGGCGGCGCGGCAGAGAAGCGAGAAGTCGATGCGGGAGCGGCTTGCGGCCGAGTTGATAGAGGCGGCCAACAACCGCGGCGGCGCGGTCAAGAAGCGCGAAGATACGCATCGGATGGCCGAGGCCAACAGGGCTTTCGCACACTACCGCTGGTAAAGAGAACAGAACGAGTTTTGTAGATGGCTCGTCAGACGCCAATAGAACGGGTGCGCAACATCGGCATCATGGCGCACATCGATGCCGGTAAGACCACCACCACCGAGCGGGTCCTGTATTACACCGGGATCACCTACAAGATTGGTGAGGTGCATGAGGGAACCGCGACCATGGACTGGATGGTCCAGGAGCAGGAGCGCGGCATCACCATAACTTCGGCCGCCACCACCTGCTTCTGGCGCGACCATCGCATCAACATCATCGATACGCCCGGCCACGTCGATTTCACGATCGAGGTCGAGCGGAGCCTGCGCGTGCTTGACGGCGCGGTCGCGGTGTTCTGCGCCGTGGGCGGCGTCGAGCCGCAGTCCGAGACGGTCTGGCGCCAGGCCGACAAGTACCGGGTTCCCCGTATCGCGTTCATCAACAAGATGGACCGGGTCGGGGCGGACTTCGAGCGCGTGGTCGGCGATATCCGCGAGAAGCTCAAGGCGACGCCGCTTCTGCTCCAGCTTCCGGTCGGGACGGAGGAGAAGTTCACGGGCGTTATCGACCTTATCGAACAGCGCGCGATTATCTGGGACGAGGATCGCCTGGGCGCGCACTTCCGGGTCGAAGAGATCCCGGCCGAGCTTCGCGAGCAGGCAGACGCCTATCGCGACAAGATGATCGAGGCGCTGGCGGACCACGACGAGAAAATCATGGAGCTCTACCTCGAGGGCAAGAGCCCTGAGCCCGACGCGATCCGCCGGGCGGTGCGCGTCGCCACGCTCAAGATAGAGCTGGTGCCGGTGCTGATGGGCTCGGCGTTCCGCAACCGGGGAGTGCAGCCGCTTCTCGACGCGGTGGTCGAATACCTGCCGTCGCCCGGCGATCTGCCGCCCGTGGTCGGACACGTGGACGACAAGAAGGAGGAGCGATGGCCGCGTGACGACGCTCCCTTCTCGGCGCTCGCGTTCAAGATAATGACCGACCCGTATCTGGGCACGCTCACCTTCCTGCGGGTCTACTCGGGCAAGCTAGAGAGCGGCACCTCGGTGCTTAACTCAACCAAGCAGAAGCGCGAGCGTATTGGGCGTCTGCTCAAGATGCACGCGAACAAGCGCGAGGAAATATCCGAGGTTTACGCGGGCGATATCTGCGCGGTCGGGCTTCGCGACACCACCACGGGCGACACGCTTTGCGATCCGGGCGACCCGATCGTGCTTGAGGCGATTGAGTTCCCCGAGCCGGTCATCCAGATCGCGATCGAGCCCAAGACCAAGGCCGACCAGGAGCGCCTGGCCGAGTCGCTGCACAAGCTGGCCAAAGAGGACCCGTCATTCCGGGTCAGCGTCAACCGCGAGACCGCGCAGACGCTGATCGCCGGGATGGGCGAGCTTCACCTGGAGATTATCGTCGATCGGCTGCTGCGCGAGTTCAAGGTCGACGCGAATGTCGGCAAGCCGCAGGTCGCTTACCGCGAGACTATCCGGCGCGCCGCCGAGGCTGAGGGCCGTTTCGTTCGCCAGAGCGGCGGCCATGGCCAGTTTGGCGTGGTCGATCTCCGGATCGAGCCGCTCGGCAAAGGCGGCGGCTTCGAGTTCGTGGACGCGACCAAAGGCGGAGCGATTCCACGCAACTTCATCCCCTCGGTCGAGGACGGCGTGAAGGAGGCGATGGAAAGCGGAGTGCTTGCTGGCTACCCGATGGTGGACATCAGGGCGACCCTGCTCGACGGCAAATACCACGAGGTTGACTCCTCGGAGCTTGCCTTCAAGATCGCGGGCTCGATGGCGTTCAAGGAAGCGACCGAGCGGGCCGACGCGGTGTTGCTCGAGCCGGTGATGGAGGTCGAGGTGGTCACGCCGCAGGAGTTCATGGGCGACGTGATCGGCGATCTCAACTCGCGCCGCGGCAAGATCATAACGATGGAGAGCCGGGGCGGAGCGCAGGTGATCGAAGCCCAGGTGCCGCTCGCCACGATGTTCGGCTATGCTACGCGGCTGCGCTCGATAACGCAGGGCCGCGCGAACTATACGATGCAGTTCGGCGCGTACGAGCCGGTGCCACAACAGATTTTTGCTGAACTTACGGCGCGCAGCGCCGAAGCGGGCGAATCCCGCGCCCGGGCATAGATGAAGGGGCTTTATCGGAGGGTGAACAATGGCTAAGGCCAAATTTGAACGAACCAAGCCGCATGCCAACGTCGGAACCATCGGCCACATCGACCACGGCAAGACGACGCTCACGGCGGCGATCACCAAAGTGCTCTCCGCGCGCAAGCTTGCCAGCTTTATAGCGTTCGACCAGATCGACAAGGCGCCGGAGGAACGCGAGCGCGGGATTACGATCGCTATCGCGCACGTCGAATACGAGACTCCCAAGCGCCACTACGCGCACGTCGATTGCCCGGGCCACGCCGACTATATCAAGAACATGATCACCGGTGCGGCCCAGATGGACGGCGCCATCCTGGTGGTCGGCGCGAACGACGGTCCGATGCCGCAGACGCGCGAGCATATCCTGCTCGCCCGTCAGGTTGGCGTTCCCTACATAGTCGTGTTCATGAACAAGGTCGACATGGTCGACGACCCCGAACTGCTCGATCTCGTCGAACTGGAAGTCCGCGAGCTGCTCAAGAAGTACGACTTCCCCGGCGACGACATCCCGGTGATCCGCGGCAGCGCGCTCAAGGCGCTCAACTGCGGATGCGGCAAGGACGACTGCCCGAACTGCAAGCCCATCCTCGAGCTCATGAACGCGGTTGACGAGTTCGTCCCGCAGCCCAAGCGCGAGATTGACAAGCCTTTCCTGATGCCGGTCGAGGACGTGTTCTCGATCTCCGGGCGCGGCACGGTTGTCACCGGGCGCGTCGAGCGCGGCAAGGTCAAGGTTGGCGAGGAAGTTGAAATCGTCGGCTTCAAGGAAACGACCAAGACGGTTGTCACCGGAGTCGAGATGTTCCGCAAGATTCTCGACGAGGGCCAGGCTGGCGACAATATCGGCGTGCTGCTGCGCGGCCTGAAGCGCGAGGAGGTCGAACGCGGCCAAGTCCTTGCGCAGCCGGGCTCTATCACGCCCCATACCGGGTTCGAAGCCTCGGTTTACGTGCTGACGAAGGACGAGGGCGGACGCCATACCCCGTTCTTCAACGGCTACCGCCCGCAGTTCTACTTCCGCACCACCGACGTGACGGGCGTGGTGACGCTGCCGGAAGGAACCGAGATGGTGATGCCCGGCGACAACGTCAACGTCACCGGGGAACTGATCACGCCGGTCGCAATGGACGAGGGGCTGCGGTTTGCGATCCGCGAGGGCGGACGCACCGTCGGCGCTGGCGTGGTTTCCAAGATACTGAAGTAACAGGAGCGGCGAGGTAGCGAGACGCTTTAGGTTCGGACGCGGCTTGAAGTCACTATGATGAACGAGAAAATACGCATTCGTCTTAAGGCGTACGATTACCGCCTGCTGGACCAGTCGGTGCGTGAGATCGTGGACACCATCCGGCGCACCGGTGGGCGCGTGGCCGGTCCGATCCCGCTGCCGACCCGGATCGAAAGGTTTACTGTTAACCGCTCGCCGCACGTCGACAAGAAGTCGCGTGAGCACTTCGAGATCCGCACCCACAAGCGGCTGCTCGACGTGCTGGAGCCGACCCAGCAGACTATCGACGCTCTGGGCAAGCTCGACCTCGCGGCGGGCGTTGACGTCGAAATCAAGCTCGAGTAGTGCCGTGCTGACCGGACTGATTGGAAAAAAACTCGGGATGACCCAGGTGATCGATCCGGCGACCGGCCGCATCAGCGCGGTTACGGTCATCGAACTCGGCCCCTGCGTCGTCAGCCAGCTCAAGACCGGGCCGACCGACGGCTACGACGCCGTCCAGGTCACCTTCGGCAAGCGCAAGCCCTCGCGCGTGAGCGAGGCCGAGCGCGGCCATTTCGCCAAGGCGGAAGTCGCTGCCGGCGTGCGTAGCGCGGAATTCGAGCGCCGCGGCGAGGGCGAGCTCAAGCTCGGCCAGTCGATCTCGGCGGCTGACGTCTTCAAGCCCGGCGACCCGATCGACGTAAGCGGCGTCTCCAAGGGACGTGGTTACGCCGGCGTCATCAAGCGCCATCATTTCGCAGGCTTTCCGGGTTCCCGCGGAACCCACGAGTACTTCCGCCACGGCGGCGCGATCGGCAACCGCTCGTTTCCGGGGCGCGTGCGCAAGGGGCTTCGGATGGCGGGGCAACTGGGCAACGAGAAATGCACGGTGAGCAACCTGAAGGTGGTCGAACTGCTCGCCGAGGACAACGCGATCCTGGTCGCGGGCGCGGTACCCGGGCCCGACGGCGCGCTGGTGATGGTCCGGCACGCGGCACGGCCCAGGACGCGGGGAGCGATGGCGGCAAATGTCTGAGGCGAAGATGGAAATCTCCGCGGTCAAGGTCCCGCTTTACTCGGCAAGCCGCGAGCGCCTCGGCGAAATCGACCTGGCCGGCGCGGTCTTCGGGCGCGAAGGCAACGAGTCTCTCGTGCACGACGCGGTCAGGATGCAGCTTGCAAATCGAAGGCGCGGCACCGCCGCGACTAAGACCAAGGGCTTCATCTCCGGCGGCGGACGCAAGCCTTGGAGACAGAAGGGTACCGGACGCGCCCGCGCGGGCTCGACCCGCTCGCCCCTATGGCGTCACGGCGGAACGATTTTCGGGCCGCTTCCGCGCGACTACTCGTACCAGATCCCGAAAAAGGCCTGGCGAAGCGCGCTTTGTGTCGCGCTTTCGGATCGCGCGAAGAACGGCAAACTGGTCGTGGTCGAGTCGCTCGAATTGCCCGAGGCGAAGACCAAGGCGGCGAGCCAGTTCCTCAAGGCACTCGGCCTCGGACACGCGCTGCTCGTGGTGGGCGAGGACGACGCGCTGTTCGGACGCGCGGCGCGCAATCTTGCCGCGCACAAGGTGCTGTCGGTCGAAGGACTTAACGTGTACGACGTGCTCAATTACGACGAGCTCCTGATGACCACGAAAGTGGCGCGCGCGCTCGAGGCACGGCTGGCGGGAGGCGGGCGATGACCCACGACAACGTGATTCTCGCGCCGCTGGTCACCGAAAAGAGCACGGTCGCCGGCGAAAAGGCCAACCAGGTCGTCTTCAAGGTTCGCCCGCAGGCGAACAAGGACAAGATCCGCGAGGCGGTCGAGGCGCTGTTCAAGGTGACGGTGGTCAAGGTCCGCACCGGGAACTTTCTCGGAAAACAGCGCCGGCGCGGCCGCACGATAGGGCGCCAGCGCAACTGGAAGAAGGCGTACGTGACCCTCAAGGAGGGCGACCGGATCGAATTCTTCGAGGGCGTCTAGGTCGGGTAGCAAGCCATGGCAGTCATACAATTGAAACCACGCACGCCGGGTCAGCGATTCATGCAGGTCGCGGATTTTTCGGCGCTGAGCAAGAAGAAGCCGGAGAAGAGCCTGCTCGTGCCGCTCAAGCATTCGGGCGGACGCAACAATCTCGGCCGGATGACGATGCGTCATCTTGGCGGCGGCCACAAGCGCAGGCTCCGGATTATCGATTTCAAGCGCAACTGCGACGGCGTTCCCGCAATCGTTGCGGCGCTCGAGTACGACCCCAACCGTTCGGCCAATATCGCACTGCTTCATTACGCCGACGGCCGCAAGAGCTACATCCTGGCTCCCGAGGGCATCAAGGTCGGCGACAAGGTCGAGTCGGGGCCCGCGGCCGATATCCGGCCCGGCAACGCGCTGCCGCTCAAGAACATCCCGGTTGGCACCATCGTCCACGCCATCGAACTCAAGCCGGGCGCGGGCGCGCAGATGGCGCGCGGTGCGGGCGCCCAGGCGCAGCTCATGGCCAAGGAAGGCAAGTTCGCCCTGCTCAAGCTGCCCTCGGGCGAGCAGCGGATGGTGCTGGCGGAGTGCCGGGCAACGGTCGGTCAGGTTGGCAATATCGAGCACGAGAATATTTCGATCGGCAAGGCCGGGCGTACGCGATGGATGGGTAAGCGCTCGAGCGTGCGCGGTATCGCGATGAACCCGGTTGACCATCCGCACGGCGGCGGCGAAGGCCGTTCCAAGGGAAATCATCCGCAGTCGCCGTGGGGGATGCCGACCAAGGGATACAAGACGCGCGGCAAGAAGCCGTCGGACCGTTACATCGTGAGCCGCCGTCCGAAGGGCAAGCGCAGCGGAGAGCGTTAGCAATGGCAAGGTCGCTGAAAAAGGGCCCGTTCATCGACGAACACCTGAAGAAGAAGGTCGAGGCAGCGCTTGCGGCGGGCGACCGGCGGATAATAAAGACCTGGTCGCGCCGCTCGATAATCATGCCGGACATGGTGGGTCTTACCTTTGCGGTGCACAACGGCCACAAGTTCATCCCGGTCTACTGCACCGAGAACACGGTGGGACACAAGCTCGGAGAGTTCGCTCCGACCCGGACCTTCCACGCTCACGCCGGCACCAAGAAGGCCGAGGTCAAACCCGCCGCTGGAGCGGCGCCGAGACGCTAGGACAGTAGTGCAGGAGCAATGGAAGCGATAGCGCGAACCCGATATATCCGAATTTCGCCGCGCAAGCTCCGCTTGGTATGCGAGCTTGTCGCCGGCAAGAAGGTCGAGCAGGCGCTCTCGATTCTCGAGTTTACGCCCAAAAAGGGCGCGCGGTTCGTCCAGAAAGCGCTGCTTTCGGCGGTGGCGAACGCGCGCGACCAGCAGAACGTCGACGAGGACAGGCTTTACGTCAAGCGAGCGGTGGCCGATCCTGGACCGATCTGGAAGCGGTCCCTGCCGCGCGCGCACATGCATGCGACGCCCATACTCAAACGCACGAGCCATCTGACGGTGGTCGTGGACGAGCGGGCGTCCTGAGGTTTCAGATGGGGCAGAAGACACATCCGCGCGGGCTCAGGCTCGGCGTAATCGAGACGTGGGACTCGCGATGGTACGCAACGCACGATTACGCGCCGTTGCTGCACGAGGACCTGAAGCTGCGCGACTTCATCAAGAAGCGCCTGTACCACGCCGGGATCTCGCGCATAGAGATCGAACGGATGGCCAACAAGGCCAAGATCAATATCCACACCGCGCGGCCCGGAATCGTTATCGGCAAGAAGGGCGCCGAGATCGAACGGCTCAAGGGCGATATCCAGAAAATGATGAAGGGTAAAGAACCCTTCATCAATATTCACGAGGTGCGCCGGCCCGATCTTGATCCGCAGCTGGTGGCCGAGAATATCGCGCTTCAGCTCGAGCGGCGCGTCGCGTTTCGCCGCGCGATGAAGGAAGCGGTTAACCGGGCGATGCGGATGGGGGCGCAGGGCGTGAAGGTCCACGTCGCGGGAAGGCTCGGCGGAGCCGAGATAGCGCGCAGCGAATGGTATCGCGAAGGACGCGTGCCACTTCAGACGCTTCGCGCCGACGTTGCCTTCGGATTTGCCGAGGCGCACACCACTTACGGCGTTATCGGCGTCAAGGTATGGATTTTCCGCGGCGAGATTCTGACCCGCCGCGAAGAGGAGAGCAAGCGCTCGGGCGGCCAGGCCCAGGCGCAGTCGTAGCAACCGGTTACCTCGATGCTTGCACCGAAGAAAGTAAAGTACCGCAAGATACAGAAGGGCCGGGTGCGCGGCGCCGAGTCGCGCGGCCTCGAACTCGCCTTCGGCGACTTCGGGCTGAAAAGTGTCGAAACCGCGCGGGTGGATGCGCGCGCGCTCGAAGCGGCCCGAATCGCGCTGACCCGGCATATCAAGCGCGGCGGCAGGGTCTGGATCAGGGTGTTCCCCGACAAGCCGTTCACCAAGAAGCCCGCCGAGACGCGCATGGGCAAGGGCAAAGGCTCGCCCGAAGGGTGGGTCGCCGTGGTCAGGCCGGGGCGAATCCTGTTCGAGATGGAAGGCGTGGACCGGGCCACCGCGATGGAGGCGATGCGGCTTGCGTCGCACAAACTTCCGGTCAAGACCGTGGTAATCGAGCGCGAGGGAGGCACCCTTGGAGCTTGACGAACTCAAACAGATGAGTCCCGCCGACCTGCGCATCAAGGAGCGCGAGGTTCGCGAGGAGATTTTCCGGCTGAGGCTCAAGCTGCGCACCAACCAGCTCGATAACCCGGCCAACTACCGAAAGGCGCGCAAGGAACTGGCAAGGTTACTCACGGTTCTGAAGCAAAAGGAACTCACGCCCGGCGCGGCTGAGACCAGGACGAGCGATGAGGCAGCGGATTAAGAAACGCGAAGGGACGGTCGTTTCGGCCAAAATGGACAAGACCGTCGTAGTCCAGGTGGATCGCCTGGTTCAGCACGAGTTCTATGGCAAGCGGATTCGCCGGCGCAAGCGCTTCATGGCGCATGACGAGAACGGCCAGTGTGGCGAGGGCGACCGCGTGCTCATCGTCGAGTCGCGCCCGCTTTCGAAGAACAAGCGATGGCGCGTAAGCAGCATCATCGCGAAGGCCGCGGGCTAGGCGGAGGTGGCATTTAGCGATGGTTCAGTTGCGAACGGTTCTGGATGTCGCCGACAATTCGGGGGCCCGCAAGGTGCAGTGCATCAAGGTGCTG
>JAJYMR010000242.1 GCA_021786815.1 Deltaproteobacteria bacterium | reverse complement strand
TCGAGGTGTTCGACGCCATTGCGAGCGCGCACGACAAGGTGCGGCCCAAACCCGCGCCAGACATACTCAGGCTATGCCTTGAGCGCGCGGGCGTGGCGCCTGAGCGGGCGATTTACCTGGGTGACAGCCCGATAGACCGCGAAGCGGCCGAAGCCGCGGGCATCGGCTTTCTCGCGGTCGGCGACCGCGTGACGCATCTCAACCGTATCGCGAGCCTCGGCGACCTTGACGCGGCGCTCGAGCGGCTTGCGTCCGGCGATGTGGCGCACGGCCCCGCACTCAAAGCATCATCTCGATAAAATTCGGACCTCGCGCCGAGAATGCGCGGTTGAGCGCGGCGACGAGTTCGTCGGCGCTCTCGGCGCGAGTCGCCGCAACGCCCATTCCGCGCGCCAGCGCCACCCAATCGATATTCGGCGCGGCGAGGCTCATCAGCGATTTCGCCTTGCGCCCGGGCTCGGTCACTCCGGAGCGCGCCAGCTCGACTTGCAGAATCCGATAGCTCCGGTTGTTGCAGAGCAGCGTGGTGACGTTCAGGCCCTCGCGCGCCTGCGTCCAGAGCGCCTGCACCGTGTACATCGCGCTTCCGTCAGCCTGGAAGGCGACGACGCGGCGGTCGGGGCAGGCGATCGCGGCCCCGGTTGCGCATGGAAGCCCCTGTCCGATCGCGCCTCCGGTCAGCGCAAGATACGTGTGGCGCGAGGACGACGCGGAGAGCGTGAAAAACGGAAAGCCGGTGGTCGCCGCCTCGTCCATCACGATAGCGTTCTCCGGCAGCGTTGCGGCGAGCGCAGCGCCGACCGTCGCGGCGTTGAGGGCGCCCGAAGGGCTGGACGCCGGCGCGAAAGGCGCGACCGCCGGCTCTTTCTTCTCGGCCTTGAGATCGCGCGCCAGCGCTTCGAGCGCGCCGGCCACGTCCTGCTCGGGCTCGGCAAGCACGGCGACTTCGATGCCTTCGGGCACGAGCGAGCTTGGCGTGTTCGGATAGCCGAAGAAAGCGACGGGCCTCGCCGCCCCGGCGAGCACGAGCGAATGGAACTGCGCGAGCGTCTCCAGCGCCTGCTCGGGAAAATACGGGAGCCGTTCGAGCGACGGCATCCCCGCGCCGCGCTCGACTCGCGTCGGGAACGTCTCGCACAGGAGATGGCATCCGGTTGCCGCCGCGATTCGCCCCGCGCTCAGCAGGGCAGGCTCGCGAAGCCCTCGGCCGCCGAGCAGAATCGCGGTTTTCTCGCCCGCGCGAAGTAGCGTCGCCGTGCGCTCTATCTGGAGCGCTTCAACCGGACCGGGACCCTCCGCGGGAACTGATTGCGCTGGGCCTTCGGCCGGATTCCACTGGCAATCGGAAGGAATTATCAGCGTCGATACGCGGCCGGGAAATTTTTTTGCGGCTGCGATCGCCTCCGCCGCGTCCGAAGCGAGAGAGCGCGCGTTGCGGACGCTCCTTATCCACGCCGAGACGGGGCGCGCGAGCGATACGATATCGGACGCAAGCGGAGCGTCGGCCTCGGCATGCCAGGTCGCGTGATCGCCGACAAGGTTGACGACCGCCGAGCGCGCGCGGCGCGCGTTATGGAGATTGGCGATTCCGTTGGCCAAGCCGGGCCCGAGATGGAGCAGCGTGAGGGCGGGCTTGTCGGCCATCCGGGCGTAACCGTCGGCCGCTCCCGTGCACACGCCTTCGAAAAGCCCGAGCACGGCGCGAATTCCCTCCACCGCGTCGAGGGCCGCAACCAGCGGCATCTCGGTGGTTCCTGGGTTCGCGAAACATACCTCCACTCCCGCCGCGACCGCGGTGCGAATCAGGCTCTCAGCTCCGTTCATGAGTCAACGGTAAACCTTCGCCGCCCTTCGCGCGAGGGTGGTGCGCTGACTCATGCCGCGAGCTTTGTCGTTGCGCCTTCGACGACGGTGCCCTTGAAGAAATCCGGATTGGCCTTCATGTGCAGTCGCGCCGGATAGGTGAAAACGAAGTCGCGGTAGTCGGCGTCGCTGATGAGTCCCTTGTCGGCCAGATGGTGGCTCTCGAGCAGCACGGTCTTGATATCGGGAACGTCCCAGTGGCCGATGTCGGAGCTGAACACGACCTGGAAGCGGGTCTTGAACGGATTTGCGCGCGAGTCGAGCGCGCGATGAACGCTCGGATCGTCGGCCTCGCATCCGAAGAAGAAGTTCGCGAAGATTCGCGCGAAATCCTGCTCTTCCTTGACGCCGCATCGCGCCCACTCGTCGCGATCCGCGTCGCGGTCGTGGCGCGCGATTCCCTCGTCGTACGCGCGGCCGAGCCTTTCACTTGACGGCGCGGCGACGAAATCCTTCCCGCCGTACTCGACGAGCAACTGGTTCAGGCGCGCGCGGTCGAGGCGGCCCGGATCGTAGCTGCGAAGCCCCTCGAGATTGCGTTTCTCCCAATGCTCCTCGAGCGAATGGAGCAAATCTACGGCCCATCCCGCGCCGCATTCGAGGAATCCGAAGGCGAGATTCGGAAACCGCGCCGGCACTCCGCCGAATACCAGCGAGCGGCACAGTTCGCCCTGCTGATACGCGTGTCCGCCGATATGGTTGAACATGTAATTGCTCGGCGAGCGGCGTCCGAGTGGAAGATAGCGAAGCCCCACGCCGCCATGCGAGGTCACGGCGAAGCCCAATTCCTGGAATTTCCGCCACACCGGGTCGTAGTCGTAAAAGCTGTCGAGCCCGTAGCAGTCGAAATAGGCGGCAACGGGAAAAGCCTCGGGATGCGACCGTTCGAGGGCGGGAATCGGACGCGCCACTCCGGGCGGAATCATCGCGACCTTGAATCCGTGCGCGTGCGCGAATTCCAGTTCCGCGATCGCTTCCTCGGGCGTGTGCATCGGAATAGCGGCGGCCGGCGCAAGGCGGTCGCGATACGGCCCGCATATCTCGGAGTTCATCGTGTTGAGCGCGCGGGCGGCTGCGCGGCGTACGTCGGTGTCGTAAATCGTCGGAAGGGCGAGCCCGAGCGTCGGATACATGACCGCGAAGTCGATTCCGATCTCGTCGAGCCTCTGATGGAGCAGCCTGGGCGCCATCACGGTGGCAAGGTCGTAGGCGTCGTTGCTGACGCCCCACCATGCGCCGCGCATGTCGCCCGTCTCGCGGTTTCCGCGCGAGCCGGTGGGATGCTCGCGGAGTTCGCGCTGGTAGCGCTCGACGAGCTCCTTGCCGCCGGTCTTTTCCAGGTAATGCTGATAGAGCGGCGCGGGTTCGATCAGATGGCCGTCGCCGTCGATAACCGGATGGTCGAGCCGGGAACGAAGCGCGCGCACGCGCGAAGCCTTTTCGGCGTCCATGTCGCGGTCCCCTTATGCGCTGGATTCAGGATCCACGTACCGCCGTGCCCGCCGAACTGTCAAGCGCGCGGCCACGGAGTTCGACGGTGACGAAATCGCGCGCGGCAGGCACGGCGGGATTTCAATTTTTCAAGTGGATTATCAATTTGATAAAACTCGCGCAGCCCTTACAGACCGTGCGAAGTGCCGGTGCACCAACTGAGGGAGGTTGCTGCGGTGAGTAATGACAAGCCAGTCCGCGTCCACCTGATAGTGGGCGGTTTTCCGCCCGGAGAACCGGCCGGCCACGACATGGATTACACGCGCCTGAGGCTGCTGGAAGCGCTGCACGAGACGACGCACGCGCGAGTCACGGTATCGAACGATTTCCGCGACCTCACGAGATGGCTCGAGCGCGCGCGTTTTCTGATCACTTACGTCGCCGGTCCCTATCCCAACGACGAGGAGAACGCGGCGCTCAGCGAGTGGCTTGCAGCGGGCGGAAGATGGCTCGCGCTTCACGGCACCAGCGGCGGCAAGGCCGCTCCGGTCGGAGAGTCGCGGCGCGCGCGCAAGATGGTGAAGATGAGCCATCATGAGACGCTCGGATGCTTCTTCCTCAACCATCCGCCGGTCAGAAAGTTCCGCGTGGACGTAAACGCGAAGCATCCCCTCGCCGCGGGTGTGCCGGCTTCGTTCGAGACGATGGATGAGCTTTACATGATCGAGCTGCTCGATCCGGTGCACAGCGAGATTTTCCTGATGACCGAACTGGCAAGCGATCCCGCGCCGGGTTTCGGCTTCGTTTACGATCGCGATACGTCGCTTCTGCCGGACGGGAAGACCCGCGCGCTCGGATTCACCCGCAAGGTCGGCGCAGGAGGCGTCGCGTACGTGGCGCTCGGACACTGCCATTCGCCGGACTCGAACGTGCAGCCGTTCGTGGACAAAAGCGTCGATCCCGCGGGCGTGACGCCGCTTATGTTTCGCGGATCTTGGGAGACCGAAGAGTTCACGCGGCTCCTTCGCAACGCGATCAACTGGGGAATCGGACCGCAGGCGTGATAAATCGGGGCGCGACCGGCATCAGGCAGGCCGCTCGGTCCACCAAATGGCGCACTACAAGAAATTCGCGAAGGTTTACGACGCGATCTACAGCTTCAAGAATTACGATCGCGAAGCGGAGACCGTCCATGCGCTGATCTCCGCGCACAAGAAATCTCCGGGAAACACGCTTCTCGATGTCGCCTGCGGAACCGGCGGACATATCGCGTTCCTCAGAAAATACTATGCGGTCGAGGGCGTTGACCTAAGCGACGAGATGCTCGCGGTCGCGCGAGAGCGGCATCCGGAGGTCGTCTTCCATCGCGGCGACATGGCGAAGTTCGCTCTGGGGCGCAGGTTCGACGCGGTCGTATGCCTGTTCAGCGCGATCGCCTATATGAAGACGACTCGGCGCCTGCACGCGGCGATCTTGAACATGAGCCGTCATCTTGCGCCGGGCGGAGTTCTAATAGTCGAGCCGTTCTTTGGCCCGGATACTTTCCACGCTGGTGGCGTGGACGGGCTGTTCGTCAACCGGCCCGAGCTTAAGATTGCGCGGATGACTATTCCGGAGACGCGCGGCGGAATGTGGATAATCAAGTTCCACATGATGGTGGGCACCCCGGACGGGATCGAGTATTTCACCGAGCGCCACGAGGGAGGCCTGTTTTCGCGCGAAGACTACACTCGGGCGTTTTCCTCGGCGGGGCTGGAAGTTCTGCACGACGAGGATGGTCTGATGGGGCGCGGGCTTTATATCGGAACGTGCTTGCCGCCGTAGGGAATCGACTCGACCGCAAGCGATGTCGCGAAGGAGCGGTGAGCGAGTCAAAAAAACCGGGCGGCGCACTTTAGATCATGCTGTATCCGCTGCCGGGGATGTCCACGCCGTAGCCGCGCGCGTCGTCGATGAGTTGATACTCCTTGAGTAGCTGCTGGCTATAAGTGACGCGCCCGGTCACTTTGTCGAGCGGCTCGGTGGCAAGGAGCAGGACCGCCCGCGCGAGGTATTCGACGGGCTCGGTTTCCTGTCTCGCGCCCTCCTTGACCAGTCCATGGAAGACGGTGCCGGGAGTTGCGACCACCTGCGAAGGAGAAACGCACGTCACGGAGATTCCGTGTTCGTAAACTTCCTCGGCCAGGCCCTGCGTGAAACGCTCGAGCGCGGCCTTCTGCGTGCCGTAGGGCGTGCCGCCTCGCGGAGAGCGGTGATAAGGGCCGCGCCCGGGACCGATCGCGATCCATGATGAGAGATTCACGATCGCGCCCGAACGCCGCGGGATCATGTCGGCCAGGACCATCCGACTAAGCATGAAGGGGCCGTGGACATTGACCGCAAACGAGCGAACCCATCGTTTGACCGGGAAATCCTGTATCCTGCCGGCGTAGCTGAGCACGGCGTTGTTCACCAGAACGTCGCACGGCCCGTATAACCGCCGCGTTTCGGCGACCAGGCACTCGCAGCTTTCCTCCGAGGAGACGTCGCACGCGAGAGCGAGCGCTTCGCCGCCCTCGCGTTTGATCTCATCGACCGTGTTTTCAAGCGACCCGGGGAACGGATGCTCGCCTTCATGCATCGTGCGGGCGGCGCACACGACGCGCGCGCCCTCCTTTGCGAACATCCGTGCGATCGCCTCGCCGATACCGCGGCTTGCGCCGGTTACGATCGCGACTTTTCCGTCGAGCATGCTCATCAGAATTGCTTTCGCATTGGCGGCGCCGCCGTCGCCTGGCGTCAGGCGCCGGGAATCATGCCGCCGCCGAGCGTGCGCATGCGCTCCAGATGGCGCCGCATGTAGCCGCGGACCATCTCCGCGCCCGGTCCGGCAAGCCGTTTCAGCACAAGCGCGGTCGCCATCTCGCCCATCGCCGATTCCATCGCGCGCCGGTCGGGCGGAACGAAATTGGCGGCGTCGAATGCGCGCGCGACCGTCTCCCTGAGGCCGGCGGCCTGGATAGCCTCGCTATCAACCAGCGTGTGCAGGAAATTGAACGTCTCCTTCAGGTCGGCGACTTCGGCCGCGTCGTAAGCGGGAATCGCGTCGAGCCAGTTCGTAAGAATCGTGAGCATCCCGACCGTGGTCGTCGCCTGCGACTGTGCGTAGGGCGAACTTAGTTCGGGGATCAGCGTTTCCAGGATGGTCCGCTGCATCCCGCCGAGCATTTCCTTTAGCGTTGGCCTGAGCATCGGGTCTCAATCCTCAAACGAGTTCGAGCTGATTCGCGAGGTCTTCGAGCAGCGCCGGCAGCAGCACCTGCAGGAACGGCATCACCGCGTCCGAGGTGCGCCCCTGCGTGAAATCGCACATCCCGGTCAGGCAGATGACCGCCATCTTGGCGTTGCCGAGCACTTGGTAAAAGAACAGGCGCTTGCGGTCGATTCGCGTCGCGCTCTTCTCCTCGTAAAGCCGGTAGAACGCCTCGCGCTCCATCAGGCCGGCCGCGAGTTCGCCGCGTCCCCAGAAAAGCATCGCGGCCCATCCGAGATCCTCCATCGGATCGCCCAGATGGGTCATCTCCCAATCGAGCATCGCGACGATTCCGCTCTCGTCGTCGTAGAGATAGTTGCCCGAGCGATAGTCGCCGTGGACGACGGTGATGCGGTCGGCGACGACAGGGTTTGCCTTGAGCCACGCGAAGGCCGCGTCGAGAATCGGATAATGCTCGCCCATCCGATCGCGTTCGTAGATCTCGGACCAGTGCGCCGCCTGGATACGCGCCGGCGCGTCCAACCCTTCGGGAACGCCGAGGAATTCAAGCCCGAGCGCGCGCCAATCGAGCGACTGGAGGCGGACCAATTCGGTAAGGAAATGGTCGGCAACGCGCTCGCGAAGCTCGACCGGCTCTTCAGCGGGAAACGCGCCCATCGAGACGCGCCCCGACGCGCGATGCATGACGAAGAACGGCCGGTCCATCACGGACGGGTCGAGTTCCAGGAAAAGCGGTTCGGGAACCTTGATCCCCGCGCGGAACATCGCGTCCAGCACGCGGAACTCGCGCTCGCGCTCGGTCTTGAGCAGGCCGCCAGTCGGATCGCGCCGCCCGATAAGCGGGCGCGAATGGCGCTCGCCGTCCTCGCTCCATTCGAGGTCGAACGAATAAGTCTCGCGCGAGGAGCCGCCCGAGATGCGCTTGAGGTCGGTCACACCAAGCTCGCGCGTTTCTGGCATTTTGCGTTTCAGATAGTCGGTGAGTCTTCGTGTATCCATACGCTCTTATGGCGGCGTCAAGGATAGACCTTTGGAGTAACGAGCGTGCCTGATGAACTCGGCGGCGGAGTGAGCGAGCGCGTCAGGCCTTCGATCTCATGGCGCAGGCGCTGAGCCTCGGCGGTTTTGCCCTGGCGGATGAGTTCCTGCTCGAACGCCTGGCTCTGCGCAACAAGACGAGCGAGTTCGGCGCGCGTGGCAGCCTGGTTGGGCGAGGCGTTTGCCGCGAGATTCTGCCGCATCGCAGCCAACTCGCGCGTGAGTGCGTCGAGCCCCGACAGCCCCGTGGCGGACGCGCCCGCCGGACCCGTCGAGCCGAGCATCTGCGCAAGTCCGCCGAGCAGCGCGCCGAGCCCGCGGCTTGCGAGCATCATGTGCGCCTGTGCTTCCGAATCGGCGCCCTGGATATGCGAACCCGATGGAGCGACGGGACTGAAAGCGTTTGGGTTGCGCAGATCGAGCCACGCCGTGTCGCTCGTGCTCTGGAGCACGACGAGCGAATCCTGATGCACATGGTCGGCGTTCGCCTTTTGCACGTCGAATCCGACTTCAGAACCTCCGAGCGGAGCGGGACTGACGCTTGTCACCTTGCCGATTTGGGTACTTTGGTAGGTGACAGGATTGCCCGGTGCGAGGCTGCCCGGCGCGTCGAGCTCGGTCGTGAAATGAACCGCATTGCTGCACGCGCCGAGCGTTACGGCGATCAACGCCGCGAGTGCGAAAAGCGCTCTTCTGCCGATTCGCGAGTGCATCGTGACGCGACTGTCCGCGGATTACTTGAACGCGGACGCAACCTCGCCTGCGAACAGCTCCAGCGTATCGGGCGGAGCGAAATCGCTGAAGAAGACGGTGAAGAACGTGACACCCATCGCGACCCGTTTATTCAACTGCTCGACGAGCTGCTTCGGCGTGCCCTTGATGCCGGTTATCGAAAACGGCTTGAGCCGCTCGGCCATTTTCCACTTCTGCTCGACTTCGGCGTCGGTCCTGCCGATGCACACCAGGAGCTGCTCGGACACGTTGATTTCCGACGGGTTGCGCCCGACAGCCTTGCAATGCTCCTTGAGCACGCCGAGTTTGTGCTCGAAGCTGTCGTAGCCGGCGGGGCAGTTCCAGCGGTCGGCGTATTTTGCGACCAGACGGAGCATCACTTTCTCTCCGCTGCCGCCGATCGTGATCGGCGGATGGGGCCGCTGGACGGGTTTGGGATTGTTGGGCGCGTCGTCGATAGAATAGTAGCGTCCTTTGAACGAGGCGCGCTTCTCGGTGAACATGAGCTTGAGGATCTGGAGCCCCTCTTCAAGCTGCTTCAGCCGAACGCCCATCGGCGGAAACTCGTAGCCGTAGCCGCGGTACTCCTCGTCCATCCATCCGGCGCCCATCCCGACTTCAAGCCGTCCGCCGCTTATATGGTCGAGCGTGGTGAGCGATTTGGCGAGCAGCGCGGGGTTTCGGTAGGAGTTGCAGAGCACCAGCGTCCCGATGCGGATTTTTTCGGTGCGCGCCGCGATTGCGCTCATCATCGTGAGCGCTTCGGGACAATCGATATCCGGCATCCCGCGCTGCCAGAAATGGTCCACGAGCCAGAGCGAATGATAGCCGAGCTTCTCGCACAGCGTTGCGCGCTCCAGCAACGCCTTGGGAGAAAGCCCGATCTGCGGCGAAAACACCGCAAATTCAATCTTTGTGCTCATCAATAGTCTCCCGTTTGCGGATGGGGTCCGAAGGAACCTGTTTCGCACGGCGCGCGAGGCATGGTCAACCGCCGATACGTGCTTCGCTCAACGCATGATATAAGTTCCGCGCCGGCCGAGCGTCCTGGGATGCGCCGGGCCGGCCTACGTATCGCGCACCTCGACAGGTAATCGGGTTCATGCGGCGCAAAGACACTTCACCCGTGGGACGACTGATAGCGCTTGCGCTCGTGGCGGCGCTTTGGGCCGCGCCGGTGCGGGCTTCGGGATTTTCCGAGCTTGGAAAGCCGCGCGATTTCGCGCGTGCGCCCGGCGTTCATGACGCGGACTTCGTTGCGATACGCGGGCCGTCGCCCTTCGACCGAATCGGGCTTCATCATCTCTATCTTGGCGCGGCCGCGCCGCATCATCCCGAGATCACGGTGCTGTATCTTCCGGGCACAAACATGAACGGCGAGATCGCACCGGACGAGTCGCGCTACTCGTTTCCGCTCTATCTAGCGGCGCACGGAATCGACGTGTGGACGATGGACTATCGCACGCACTTCATCGCGCCGGATACGCCGATGGCCGCGCTGTCGGAGCTTCGGGGATGGACGTGCGAGCTTTTCGTCTCGGATATCGCCGCGGCTTCGGACTTCATCCGGCGCGAAACCGGCCATCGAAAGCTGTTTCTTGCCGGTTTCAGCCGCGGCGTTGAGTTCGGATATCTGTTCGCCGCGATGTACCCGGAGCGAGTCGAGGGACTGATCGCGCTCGACGGTTTCATTCCGCGCCGGCCGTCGCGCCCGGCGCCGCATCGCTACGCCGACGACCTCGGCGGGCGTCATCTGACGTGGGAAAAACGGGAAGCGCTTATCGAGCGCGTGATCCATAATCCCGACGGTCCCGCACCGATCGCGAAATTCAAGACCGCGCGTGAGAATCTCGAACACGTGCTGTATTACTCTGCCGGTTTCGGCGGGCACGGCGGACTTGCGAATCCGATGGGAGGATTTTCCAAGGTCGGGGTGCTTGCGAGGGTGCTCGCGACCTATGATCGCTACTGGCCCGCCGTGCAGGATACCGAAAACCCGTTCGCACCTGCGCGACTAAGCCGCCTTGGCGCGTCGCATATCCCGGTTATCGCGTTCAGCAGCAGCAATATCGCGCCAGGATGGCCCGCGATGGTCGCAGAGTCGGCGCATTCGACCGGAAGTCGCGACGTGACCGTGACGAATTTCCCCGGATGGGGCCATCTGGACGTGCTTTGCGGGACCGAGGCGGAAGCGAAAGTTTACGCGCCCGTGCTCGGATGGCTCAGGCGGCATCGGAAGGCGGCGGCGACGAGCGATGCTGCGGCGAAGAATAGGGCGGTTCGGGCCGGCGGGTCAGGATGAGGATGGCGGCAAGCGCCCACATCCCGAAGGCAAAGCCGAGCACGGCCCACAGCGCGCCCGAACGGCCGTGGCGCGAAGCGATGATCGCGGTCAGCGGCGCGAGCGTCGCGTCGATCACGAGCGAAGTCGCGAGCAGGTTGAGCGGCGGCTGATGGTAGCCCATTAGGGCGAAGCCCGACGCGAAGCCCAGTACCGTTGCCAGCGTATTCATGGTTTCAACAGCGCCAAATATATATAGTTTGAACCATGCCACGACGCGAAGCGGGTAGCCTGGCTTCAAAGCTCAGGCACATGAGCGAAGAGGGAATCACGAGCTTCTTCAACGAGGTCATGAGCAGCGAGCGCCTGCGCAAGGGGATGGCCCGGGCGGGCGAGCGCTTCATGGAGAACAAGCGCGTTTTCGACCGCAACGTCGAGACGGTGCTCGACTTCGTCAATATCCCCTCCAAGAAGGACGTTCGCGAGCTCAAGGCCCGAATCGACCATCTTAGCAGCCAGCTCCTGAATCTTAGCATCAAGGTGGACCGGCTCGTTGCCGCGGGCCCGCCCAAGGCCAAGGCCGCGCCCAGGCGCGGCGGGTCGCGTCGCGGAGCCGGCACCGCCGAATAGCGGTTCGAGGCGCCGTTACGCCGTTTCAAGCCGGCGCGCGATCTCGACGAGATCCGAAAGCGAGCGCGGTTCACGCCCCAGATCGGGTGTAACCATTATCCGCACCCCCGATGAAAGCTCGGTCTTCAACTCCTCAAGCGCGCGCTGCTCGCGCTGCTTGAGGGCCGAAAAATCTCTCAGGTTTTGAGCGAGCTTACGCTTGAGGGCCGCGCCGACCGGGGCGCGCCTGATTTCCGCGGCGTCCGGCAACCGCGGCATCACCCGGTTCACGATCAGCGCATCCACACCGAGGCCCGATTCCTTAAGCGCCAGCGCGAACTCGCGCGTCTGTTTAAGCCGCTCCGATTCGGGCGCCGTGACCAGCACCACCATCGTTTCCGGCGCGCGCAGCAGTTGCCCGGCGATTTCGGCGCGTTCGGCAAATCCGGCATACATTCCCTCGAAACTCGTGACGAATGATTGTACGTCGGCGAGCAGATGGAGCCCGGTGACCCGGTCGAACGCGGCGAGCACCGCGCGCGCCGCCATGTCGAGCATCCTGAAGCCGCCACGCATCAGGCCGCGCGAGTTTCCGAGCAGCGAAAGCGCGCGCGAGTTGAGCAGTTCGAGAAGACGTCGGGGCAGAT
>JAJYMR010000328.1 GCA_021786815.1 Deltaproteobacteria bacterium | reverse complement strand
GACTTCCTGCTCGCGCGAAAGGAGCTGGAAGTTGCCCATCTCCTTGAGGTAGAGACGGACCGGGTCGGAGGATTCGCCGACGGTTTCGGCCGGGGCTTCGGCGGCTTCCTCAGGTTCCTCGCGCGCCTCGCCCTCGCCTTCGGTTTCAGCGCCGTCGACCGCGGGGACCTCTTCGAGTACCTTGATATCAAGGTCTTCGAAGCTGTCCAGAGCCGCCCTGACGTCGGCAGGCGAAGCGACATCCTGAGGCAGGAAGTCGTTCACCTGGTCGAAAGTCAGGTAGCCTTGCTCGCGTCCAAGGTCGACCAGGCCCTGTAAGTCTTTTCCTTCAAACTTTGGCTTCATTCTCCAACAATTCCGCCAATTCGAGCACCGCGCCCCATTTGGAGCGGCAGGATAGCAGAATCAACGCACATTAGAAGTGGGAAAGGACGGGTTCGGCAGACGCCATGTTCGGCAACAGGATGCTTTCGGGAAGCCATATGATGCCGAATTAGTTACTCTACCCGGCCCAGCCGGCACATGTCAAACCTTCCCGTATCTATAGACGAGCCGGAGGCGTCCATGTTTCACAGCCGGGCTGTCCGTCCTTGCCCGCATTCGTAAATATAGGCATCCTGAAGCATCTTTGCCTGCTGAAAATCGTGGTAAGCGCCCTGCTTTTTCTCCCGTCTCCGGGCCTTCCCCGCGCTTAGGGGGAAAATCCGCCTGCCTTTGACTTCGCACGCCATAATTCTCGCCCTGAGCTTCGGCACAATCCTGCTTGGCTCGGAACTTTTCACCAATGGGGTCGAATGGGCCGGCGAGAGGTTCGGGATGGCCGAGGCGGCCGTCGGCAGCCTGCTCGCCGCGGTCGGAACCGCTCTGCCCGAGACCTTCATCCCGGCAATCGCCCTCTTCATGAGTCGCGGTCGCCCGGGGCCCCATTCCGCCGTCGGGGTCGGCGCAATCGTCGGGGCGCCCCTGATGCTCTCGACGGTGGCGCTGCTGGTGATGGGCGTCGCGGCGATAGTGTTCAAAGGCCGGCGCGACCGAGTGAGCTTGATTGTCGCCCGCGAGGATGCAAGACGCGATCTCGGTTTCTTTCTCCCTATTTTCGCCACGATTGTCCTGATCGGCGCCGTTCTCAACCTCGGACCGCTCGTGCGCCGCCTTATGGCCGTGCTGCTTCTGTGCGTTTACGCCTTTTATGCGTGGACGATGCTCCAGATGCGGCGAAGCAGCGACGCCGAGGTCGAAAACGGGCTCTATCTGGAGCGTCTGCTCGGCGGACGACCGGATACGCCGCGTCTATGGATGACGGTCGCGCAGGTTTTTGCGGGAACGCTGGCGATCCTTATTGGTGCGCGCACGTTCGTCGTTGAAATCGTCCGCTTTTCAGGCCACGTCGGGATAAGCCCCGGGGTGCTGTCGCTTATCCTGAGCCCGCTCGCGACCGAATTGCCGGAAAAGTACAACTCCGTAATCTGGATTCGCCAGCGCAAGGACAACCTGGCGCTCGCCAATATCACGGGCGCGATGGTTTTCCAGTCGTGCATCCCGGTTGCCCTTGGACTCGCATACACGCCGTGGCATCTTGGACCGCCCGAAGTGCTCGCCGGCGCAATCACGGTCGCTTCCTGTTTGCTGCTGTATGCAAACCTCCGCGCCTCGGAATTGAAGACGCCCTCGCTGATGCTCGGAGGGGTCGCCTACGCTTGCTTCATCGCCGGCCTCGTCTGGCTGGGCGTGTTGTGAAAAGCGCGTGGCTGGGCAAAACCGCATTTACGGTGCAAAACTGCGGATCGTGCGGCAGCGATGAATCGATGGCAGGAAATATCGGGAGACTTTTACCGCAACCGGCTCCTCTTCGGAGAGGCGGCCGAGCAGCGGATCGTCGCGGTCGAGATTGCCTCGCGCAACGAAATCGAGATTTTCCGGCGTGAGGGCGACAATCTCGTGCGCGAGCGCCGGCCGCTACGCCTGTTCGCGCTGGTTGACGAGCCCGCGCGGCTCGAGGGCATCAAAGCTCGCTACGAATTGAGCCAACTCGCGGGCGATTTTCCCTTCCGTTATCTCGTCACCCTGGCCTCGACCGACGCGCTCGACGCACTGAAGCGCCATCTGCGCACCGTCACGGGCAAGACCGCCGGTTCGCTCGATGCGCCTTATCTGGTGCTCGCGGACCCGGTTGAGCAGCACCTGATGCTGACCGGGATGACCCATTTTATCGGGCTTGAGTTCGCCGAGTTGCGCCGCCTTCAGCTCGATATCGAAACCTACATCAGCCCGGGTTTCGAATTTCCTTCCGCCGCGCGTGAAACCGACCGTGTGATCGCGATCTCGCTCACGGACTCAACGGGTTTCGAGTGCGTGCTGCGCGGCGATCGTATGGACGAGCGGACGATGCTCGAAGAGATGGTCAGGATCGTACGCGAGCGCGACCCGGACGTAATCGAAGGGCATAACCTGTTCCGTTTCGATTTGGAGTATCTCGAAGCCCGCGCCCGGCGGCTCGGCGTCAAGCTCGCGCTCGGCCGCGACGGCAGGGAGCTCCGCGCGCGGCCGTCGCGTCTTCAAATCGCCGAACGCTCGATCGCCTACCGCCGTTACGACATCTACGGCCGAAGCATTATCGATACCTGGATCCTCGCCCAGCACTACGATATCGCAAGCCGCGAACTCGAAGGCTTCGGGCTGAAGCAGCTTGCACAACATTTCGGTATCGCGAGCGAAGCACGCGTCTATATCGATCCGGCGCGGATTCGCGACTATTTCGAACGCGAGCCCGAAACGCTCTTCGAGTACGCGCTCGATGACGCGCGCGAGACGCGTGCGCTCGCCGAGCTGCTCGCGCCGAGCTACTTCGTTCAGGCGCAGATCTTCCCGTATTCGTACCAGAACGCGGTCTTGCGAGGGAACGCGACCAAAATCGACGCCCTGATGCTGCGCGCCTACCTGGCCGAGCGCCATTCCGTGCCGGCGCCTCAGCCGCCCAAGCCGGTCGCAGGCGGGTACACGGAGATGCGCAGGTGCGGCGTCGCAAAGAACGTGTTCCACTGCGACGTGACCTCGCTTTACCCGTCGTTGATGCTGCAGTTCCGCCATTCGCCGGCCTCCGACCGGCTCGGCGTGTTCCTCAAGATGCTTGAAGACCTGCGCAGCTTTCGGGTCCGCGCCAAGGCGATGGTGCGCGAACTCGAGGGCGGCGCGCGCCGCAACATGGAGGCGCTCCAGCAGACCTTCAAAATCCTCATCAACTCGTTTTACGGATACCTGGGCTTCTCGATGGGTCACTTCAACGACTTCGACCAGGCCAATGCCGTGACGCGGCGCGGGCGCGAGCTTATCCAGCTCGCGGTCGCGCAGCTTGAAGGGCGCGGCGCCCAGGTAATCGAGGTCGATACCGACGGAATCTACTTCGTGCTGCCAGACGGCGCCGCCAGCGCCGAAAAGGCCGAAGCGGCGCTCGAGGAAATCGGCGCGACGATGCCCGAGGGAATACGCCTCGAACTCGACGGCGAGTACGCCGCGATGTTCAGTTACAAGATGAAGAACTACGTGCTGATGGAGCGCTCGGGCGAGATGACGATTCGCGGCTCGGGGCTGAAATCGCGCGGGCTCGAGCGTTTCCAGCGCCGCTTCATGGAGGAAACGTTCCGGCTCCTGATGACCGACCAGGGCGAGCGGCTGAAAGCGCTCAACGACGACTACCTGGAGCGGATAGCGCGGCACGCGCTCGGTATCGCGGAACTGATGAAGACCGAAACGCTGCAGGATTCGCTGGAGAGTTATCGCGAAAAGGTCGGCGGCAAACGGCGCAATCTGTCGGCGGCTTACGAACTCGCGCTCAAGTCCGAGCGCGCCTATATCGCCGGCGACCAGGTTTCCTACTACGTGACGGGAAAGGGCCGGCGCGTCAAAGTCGCAACCGCGGCCAAGCTCGTCTCCGAATACGATCCGGCAAATCCCGACGAAAACGTCGAGTACTACCAGGCCAAGCTTGGCGACCTGTACGAGAAGTTCCGGCCGTTCGCCGAACGCGCCGGCCTGTTCCCGGCCTCGGGGTTCGAGCAGCCGGCGGCCAGCGAAGCGGCGCAGGGCGAAATCTTCGACGAATCGGCGCCGGCCGCCGAATCCAAGGACAACGACTAGCGCTCAGCTCTCCGACGCTCTCGCGCGGTGCCGGATGTTCAACGGTTTTCCGCCGCCCTCCGCCCGGCTCACGCGGTAGAGCTTTTCGGCCAGCGTTGCGGCCTCTTCGATAATCCCCTCGATAAGTTCGCGCACCGTGCGGATATCGCGAATCATCCCGGCGATCTCGCCCGCCGCCATCGTGCGCTCCTCGACCGGAGCGTTCCGAAGCTCTTTCAGATAGCGCGTGCGCAACTCGCCCCGCTCTTCAGCCGAATCCGTATGCGCAAGCGCCTGCTCGTACTCGCGCAGGATACGCGTCGCGAACGCTCTAACCGGCTTTCCGGTCATCAGCGACGATATCATCGTGCCGGTCTCGTCAATTTCAAGCAGACGCTGTTTCATCCAGTCGGCGCACTCGCCTTCGACTGTCGCCATAAACCGGGTGCCAAGCTGTATTCCGCATGCGCCGAGCGCAAGCGCCGCGAGCAGGCCGCGCGCGTCGCCGATCCCGCCCGCGGCCACAACTGGGACTTTCACTGCGTCGACCACCTGCGGCACGAGCGGCATCGTCGAGACGCGACCGACGTGCCCGCCCGCTTCCATCCCCGAGGCGATTATCGCGTCCGCGCCTTCGGCCTCGACGCGAAGCGCATGATGCACCGACGGCACGACCGGCAGCACGATCGTTCCCGCCTCTTTCAGTTTCTGCACGATATTGCTGCCCGGATCGCCGCGCCCCGTGGTGACGATGGGAACACCCATCTCGACACAGATAGCGGCACGCGACTCGGTAAAGGCGCGCCCAATCGGCGTGATATTGACTGCAAACGGACGCCCAGTGAGCGCGCGCGTCTTCTCGATATCGTCGCGCAGATCCTTTTCGGTGCCACCGAAGGTCGGCAGGACTCCAAGCCCGCCCGCCTCGCTGACGGCGGCGACCAGGCGCGGTCCGCCCGCGCCCTGCATCGCGCCCTGGATTATCGGGTACCGGATGCCCAGTAGATCGCACAGTACGGTGTGAAACATCGCCGTTCTCAAGCCTCCGGCTTGAAGCCGGTCACGCGCGTAAGCGAGCCCGGGACAAACTCGTTGGCGCTCACCCGAACGAAACCCGCGTCCTTCAGATAGCCGCTCACCTCGGCCTCCGAATGCGCCACGCCGGTGCTCAAGTAAATCGCCTCGTTGAGCCCCCATAGCGCAGGTCCGAGCGGACCGGTCTTCGCGTCGTTCAGCATCTCGCCGATAAGGTGCATCTCGCCGCCCGGTCTAAGCGCCTCGAACGCCTTGCGCACAACGCCTTTGATTATGTCCGGGCTGTACTGGGGCAGATTGCTCGCCATCGTCACGACGTCGGCGCCCTCGGGAAACTGATCTTTCGTAAAATCGCCGCCGACCGCCTTGATACGGTCGGAGAATCCGCATTGCGCGATATATTCGTTCGCAACCACCGCGACGCTAGGAAGGTCGAAGACGACGGCCTTGATTTGCGGATTCTTCTCAGCCGCCGCAATACAGTAGCATCCCGAGCCGCCGCCCAGGTCGAGAATCATGCTTCGCTTCGACAAATCGACCTGTCGGGCGAAGCGCCGTCCCGCGCCCATCCCGATACTGAAGGTCGCGCGATGGAGTTTGCGCGCGTCCTCAACCGTGAAATTTTCGTAGGTGCCGAGGATGCGCGGTGGTTCCTTGCGGCGAAGGAATGTCGCGAGTTTGTTCCACTCGGCGTAGTCGCTTCGCCCCATCGTGGTCAGCCACGGCCCCGCGTAGTTCTTCGCGCCCTTGACCAGGAACCGCTCGACGTCGGGCGCGTTGGAGTATTCGTCGCCGTTCTTGACCACCAACCCGAGAGCAGCGCACGCAACCAGAAGCCGCTCCGCGTTGACCGGCGCGATATCGAGGCTCGACGCGAGCTGCCCGACGGTTCGCGAGCCCTCGGCGATCTTCGTAAACAGGTCGATTTCGATTGCCGCGACCAGGGTCGCTGACTGGCGGTAGCCGTAGGCCAGATTTTGAAGACGGACGGTGTCGATTCTTTCCTCGCTCATCGAAAACGCTCCCCGGAGGCGGCGGCTCCCGTTGTGAATCACTTCTTTTTGAACGTCGCCTCCATGTAGGCGCGCGCGGAATCCCGCGATTCCTCGTCTGCGGCAGCGGCAAGCAGCACGTCGCCGTCGGCAAACGGCGTAAGGCCCGCGCCCATCACGCGCGTCACCGCGTTGACGTGTTCCTTGGTGACGGCGACCGGAACCGACGGCTTCGCGATCAGTTCCGCGGCAAGCTGATTGACCTCGGCCTCGAGCCGCGCGGGCGCAACGACGCGGTTAAGAAACCCGATCGCCTTTGCTTCGGCGGCGCTGAAACGCCGGCAAGTCATCACGAGTTCCTTGGCCATCGCCGGACCGATCTCGCGCACCAGCCGCGGAATTCCGCCCCACGCGAGCGGAAGCCCGATGTCCACCTCGGGAATCGAGAAGACCGTATCGTCGGCGGCAACCCGCAAATCGCACACCGCCACCAGGACCAGGCCACCGCCGACCGCGTAGCCGTGAACCTTCGCGATCGTCACCGCGCGCATCTGTTCCAGCGCGTCGGCCGCGCGAAGCCCGTATTGCCCGACCTCCCGCCGGTAAAGCCAGCTCCGGCCCGACCGTGCAAAGCCTTCGGCCGCAGGCGAATCCTTAAGGTCGGCACCCGCGCTGAACGCGCGGCCCGCACCGCTTACGATTACCACCCGAAGCTCGCGATGCGTATCGAACCATCGCGCCGCCTCGGCAAGTTCCTGCAACACTGTCGCGTTGATTGCGTTGAGCCGCTCGGGCCGGTTCAGGACGAGTCTGCCCAGAGGCCCCTCGACTTCGACCTTTATAGTCTCGAATTGGCGTGTGTCCTTCTGCTTCGTTTCGCTCGTTTCAGCCATGACCGCTCTCCTTGATCAATTCGCGGAAGTAGCGCACTCCGGCCCATGGCACAACCAGTCGCCGCGAATCGGAACCGGGCGGTATCGCGAAACCGCCGATTGCCGGACGTTTCGGCAGGGAGCGTTGAAATCTGGTATCGTGTGCTCGCGGGGGAACTGGATCGCATCCGGATAACAGGCGTGCGCCAATTGGCGGCTCGCTTCATCAATTCTTGAGCGACGCAATGCTGAATGACACCGCAACCTCCGCATCACCCGGCGAAAAACAATCCAAAGGCCTGACCACCGAGCAGGCGCGCGAGCGCCTTGCGCGCTTCGGCCCCAACGCGGTCGCTGAGGAGCGGCCGAGCTTCATTCTCGCTCTGCTCGGCAAGTTCTGGGCGCCCGTGCCCTGGATGCTCGAAGCGACCGTCGCGCTCGAACTGATTCTCGCAAAGAACGCCGAAGCGGCAATCATCGCGGCGCTTCTCGTGTTCAATGCGATCGTCAGCCTGCTCCAGGAAAACCGTGCGCAAGGCGCGCTGCTCCTGCTGCGAAAGCGGCTTGCGGTGCGCACACGGGTCCTGCGCGACGGCGCGTGGCGATTGCTCGCGGCCGAGGAACTCGTGCCGGGCGATTATGTCCATCTGCGCATGGGCGACCTGGTTCCCGCCGACGCCCGCCTGGACGAGGGGCAAATCCTTCTCGACCAGTCGGCGTTGACCGGCGAATCGATGCCGGTTGAGGCCGAGGCCGAAAGCACCGCGCACGCGGGCGCGATAGTCCGAAGGGGCGAAGCCAGCGGCGAAGTCGTAGCGACCGGAGCGCGCACCGCGTTCGGCAAGACCGCGGAACTGGTGCGCTCGGCGAAAACGGTGAGCCATCTCGAATCGATCATCTTCACGATCGTCAAGTACCTGGTCGCGATGGACACCGCGCTCGTGCTTCTGCTGATTGGATACTCGCAAATCGTCGGGATACCGCTCGGGGAGGTCTTGCCGTTCGCGCTGATCCTGCTGGTCGCCTCGGTGCCGGTCGCGTTGCCGGCGACGTTCACGCTTGCCACCGCGCTTGGCTCGCTGGAACTCGCCCACCACGGGGTGCTGGCGACGCGGCTTTCCGCGATCGAAGAGGCGGCCGCGATGAACCTGCTGTGCAGCGACAAGACCGGCACCATCACGAAAAATCAGCTCGCGCTTGCCGACCTGCGCGTCTATCCGCCCTTCACCGAGGACGACCTGCTGCGCATGGCCGCCGTCGCGAGCGACGAGGCCACGCAGGACCCGCTCGACCTGGCTATCCTGGCCCGGGTGCGCGAGCGCAATCTCGCGGCCGGGTCGCCGCGCCTTGAGCTGATTCCATTCGATCCCGCGACCAAGCTCGCCGAGGCGGTGTATCTTCGCGACACCACCCGCGTACGCGTGCTCAAGGGAGCGCCCCACGCGATCGCCGCGCGCGTCGCTGGCGCGCCCGACCTCGACGCCGACGTCGAACGCCTGGCGGCGCATGGCTACCGGGTGCTCGCGGTTGCGTCGGGGCCGGAAGGCGCGCTGCGCCTGGCCGGCCTGCTCGCCTTCCAGGACCCTCCGCGCGAGGATTCCCGCGACCTCGTCGGCAGCCTGCGCGAACTCGGCGTACGGGTCGTGATGGTCACCGGCGACGGCCCCGAAACAGCCCGCGCGGTCGCAACGGAGGTCGGTATCGGCGAGCGTGTCTGTCCCGCCGAAGGACTTCGCGCCGGTATCGACGGTATCGGGCCCGATTACGACGTCTTTGCCGGCGTTTTCCCCGAGGACAAGTTCAACCTCGTGCGCCGTCTCCAGCGCAGGGGCGATGTTATCGGGATGACCGGCGACGGCGTCAACGACGCGCCCGCGCTCAAGCAGGCTGAAGTCGGAATCGCGGTCGCCAACGCAACCGACGTCGCAAAAGCCGCCGCGAGCCTCGTTCTGACCAATCCCGGACTGATGGATCTGCTCGCCGCGGTGGAAACGAGTCGGCGCATCTACCAGCGGATGCTCACCTACACGCTCAACAAGATCGTCAAGACGCTGCAGATCGCGCTGTTCCTGACCCTGGGCGTGATTCTGACCCGCGTCTTCATCATCACGCCGCTCCTGATCGTCCTGCTGCTCTTCGCCAACGATTTCGTCACCATGTCGCTCGCGACGGACCGAGTCTCGTTTTCACCCACGCCCGACCGATGGCATATCGGCACGCTGATGGCGGTCGGCCTGGTGCTGGGCACGATGGTTCTGATCGTTTCGTTCGCGCTTTTTATTTTCGGACGCGACTGGCTTGGGCTGCCGCTTGGCCAGTTGCAAACGCTCGTGTTCCTGACGCTCGTCTTCACCGGCCAGGGAACCGTTTACCTCGTGCGCGAGCGCCATCATTTCTGGAAGTCCGCGCCGAGCCGATGGCTCCTGATGAGTTCCCTGGCCGATATTACCGCTGTGAGCATCATGGCCGCGCGAGGGATCCTGATGGCGCCGCTCGAATGGACGGTTATCGGGCTCGTGCTGGGAAGCTGCGTGGTCTATATGGCGGCGCTCGACTTCCTGAAGGTTTTCGCGCTCAAGCGTTTTCACTACGCCGTCTAGGCGCGGTCTGTGCCCCCGTGCGGTAGTCCGGTGTTCGTATCGAACCGCAAGCGCGGTTGGAGCGCGAGGCTTGGAAATCTGCTATGGTGCCGCGGCGGGAGGGGCAAAAAAGGGGAATTTCGCCTCTTCGGGGAAGTCATGGGGGACGACAGCAAGACCATCGACTGGAACAAGACCAGGAAGTTCCTGAACCAGATCACCACCGACCTGGGCGCCGCGATGCTCGGCGCACTGACCTATATCGGTGACAGGCTTGGGATCTTCAGGGCCCTCTCGTCGGGCGAATGGTTAACAAGCGAAGAGCTTTCGCGCCGCACCGGACTGAGCGAGCGCTACTTGCGCGAATGGCTCGGCGCGATGGCCGCGGCGGGCTACGTGCTCTACGAGCCGAAAGAGCGCGCCTACATGATGCCGGCCGAGCATGCGATGGTGCTCGCCAATGAGGACTCGCCCTTTTTCATGGGCGGGTTCATCCAGATGGTCGTGCCGAACGTCACGATGGCGCCACGCGTCGCGGACGCCTTCCGCACCGGCAAAGGCGTGAGCCAGAGCGAATATCCGCCGGAAACGTTTCACGCGATGGAGCGTTCGTCGGCCGGAATGTACCGCCATCAACTCATCCGCAAATGGCTTCCCACGATGCCCCACGTCGTCGAGGCGCTCGGCGCCGGCGCAACCGCCGCGGATGTGGGATGCGGCAGCGGACGCGCCGCAATCACGCTGGCCAAAGCGTTTCCCAACACGCGCGTTTACGGCTACGACGTCCATCCCGTCTCCATCGAGCGCGCTCGCGCCGGCGCCGAGGCGGCCGGCGTGTCGGACCGCGTCACCTTCGAGGTTCGCGACGGCACGAGACTTCCCGAAGCGCGCTTCGACTTCGTCTCGACCTTCGACGTGGTTCATGATTCGGCCGATCCGGCTGCGCTGCTGCGCTCGATTCGGCGCTCGCTCAAGCCCAACGGGACGTATCTGATGCTCGAGATGAACGTCTCGCCGAACGTCGAAGAGAACATCAATGCGAAGGGCCGCATGATGTACTCGGTAAGCACGCTTTACTGCATGACGGTGTCGCTCGCCGAGGGCGGAGCGGGGATCGGCGCGATGATGGGCGAGCCGAAGGCGCGCGAACTGACCACCGAGGCCGGCTTCGGCCAATTCCGCCGCCTGCCGATCGATGATCTGTTCTCCGCGCTGTACGAAATCCGGCCCTAGTTTCCCTGCTCCGGAACGGCACCGTTCGAGCCTGAAACCGGCTTGGACTTAAGAATTTCCGAACGTTAGATTTGGCGATAGGACAGGCGCAATTCGGTTAATGAGCGGATCCTGTGACCGAGCGTCCGGGAATCCGCCCGCAAGGCTGATGCCGTCGCGCTGCAGCGCGGTCCCGATTGAACCGCCAGGTTCCGACGGCCTGCGGAATGACTTGGCCTCCGCGCAATCAATGCAGGGAGGAGTGCAATGTCCGGCAGAGTCTTCGCGCTCATCATGCTCGCGGCGATCGGCCTCTCGCTCGCCGCGGATCAGGCGGTCAGGGCCACCACGCCGTCGCCTAAACCGGGCAAGCTGGCCGAACCGCAGAGCACTAACCAGGTTGGATTCCCCGCGCAGCTCTATCAATGGGTGCTTCCGGCGGATAATCCCGAGACCCCCGCAAAAATAGCGCTGGGCAAGACGCTGTTCTTCGACCCTCGCCTGTCCGTGGACAACACGGTCTCTTGCGCCAACTGTCACGACCCCGACAAGGGTTTCACCGATCAGATGCCCACGTCGATGGGCGTTCACGGCAAGTTCGGGATGCGCAACGCCCCGACGGTCCTCGATGCGATGTTCAATATCGCGCAGTTCTGGGACGGGCGCCGGCACACGCTCGAAGGCCAGGCGCGTGACCCGATTCTCAACCCGGTCGAGATGGGCATGCCGAACGAGGAAGTCGTGGTGACGAAGCTCAACTCGATTCCGGAATATCGCGCGCAGTTCCAGAAGGTCTTCGGGCGCGCGCCGACCTACGACGACCTGGTCAAGGCGATCGCGGTCTACGAGCGCACGCAGATCGCCTTCGACTCACCCTTCGACCGCTTCATGGCGGGCGACGAAAACGCGTTGACTCCGCAGCAGAAGCGAGGCTGGGCGATTTTCAACGGCAACGGCCGGTGCATGACGTGCCACGGATGGAATCCAACGTCGCCGCTTTTCACCGACAACCGCTTCCACAATATCGGCGTGTCGGCTCACAAGTCCGACTTCGTGCCGCTCGCGCGCAAGGCGCTGGCGCTGATCGAGCAGGGC
>JAJYMR010000269.1 GCA_021786815.1 Deltaproteobacteria bacterium | reverse complement strand
CGCAAGCGTCGAAAACCGTCCGCTCGCAAACGCCCGGCTGGCGGCGTACGGCCCGGGGTCGAGCCTGAAGTGCTCGGACCCGAGACCGAAGACGCCGGCATCGACGTCGGCCAGGCGGACGATCTCGTCGCCGCTTCAACCGAGGGCGAAATTGCCGGCGAATCCGCAGCCGAAGGCGAGGAACTGCTTCGCGCCGAGAGAGGAGCACCGCGTTTCGAGCCCCTGGCCGAAGCCGGGGAAGGCTCGGGCGAGGAACGTCCCGACGAGGAAGCCGCGGCCGCGCTCGTCCCGTTCGATCCCCTGAGCCGTTACCTCGCCGAAATCCGCCGCTTCCCTCTGCTCACCCGCGAAGAGGAATCGGTTATCGCCAAGCGCTACCAAAAAGACAAGGATCCCGCCGACGCCTATCGGCTGGTCACCGCCAATCTGAGGCTCGTCGTCAAGATCGCGATGGAGTTCGCGCGCTCCACGCGAAACCTCCTCGACCTAATCCAGGAGGGCAACGTCGGCCTGATGGAGGCGGTCAAGAACTTCGATCCGTATCGCGGTATTCGCTTTCCGTCCTACGCGGTGTGGTGGGTTCGCGCGTACATCTACCGCTACCTGGTGAACAACTGGCGCCTGGTCAAAATCGGCACCACCCAAGCCCAGCGCAAGCTCTTCTTTAATCTCAAGAAGGAAACCGAGCGGCTCGAGGCCGAGGGTTTTCGGCCCGAGCCCAAGCTGCTCGCGCAGCGTATCGGTGTGAAGGAAAACGAGGTGCGCGAGATGCAGGAGCGGATGGGACACAGCGAGCTTTCGCTCGACCAGCCGGTCGCCGCCGCCGAAGAGACCCGCCTGCTCGACATCCTGCCCGATACCGCCGGCGGCCCCGAGGACGAAGCCGCGTCGGACGAGTGGCGCGACTTCGCCAAGGAGAAGGTCGCTGAGTTCGCAAGCACGCTCAAGGACAAGGAAGCCGAGATCTTCCGGAGCCGCCTGCTCGCCGAGGAGCCGGCCACGCTCCAGGAAATCGGCGAGCGTTTCGGAATAAGCCGCGAGCGTGTGCGCCAGATAGAAACCCGCCTGAAGAAACGGCTCAAGGAATTCATCAAGTCGCAGACCACCGGCGTCGAGCACGCGGAATCCTGACGCTCTCCAGTACGCGGACGCGGCTGTAACCGATAATTCGGCGCATTGCGCGCACGCTTTCATAGCCATAACTTGTTGCTGCGCAACCGCGCATTCAGAGATAATGCGGATGCGTACTGAGATGCGCTGAGATGCGGGACCGAAGTGCGGCGCTGGTGGTGGTTGGCAACGAGATCCTGTCCGGCAAGATCCGCGACAGCAACGCCTATTTCGCCGCGCTCGAACTGCGCAAGAACGGGGTCGAACTCAAGCGTATCGCGGTGATACCCGACGACCTCGACGCAATCGCCGAAGAAGTTTCCTACTGCGCGCAGCGCTTCGATTTCGTACTGACTTCGGGCGGCGTAGGACCGACCCACGACGATCTGACCATGGAGGGCGTTGCGCGCGCCTTCAAGCGAAGGCTCGTTACCCATCCCGAGCTCGCCCGCCTCATCCGCGGCTACATGGGCGAGCGCGCCAACGCGGCGAGCCTCAAGATGGCTGAAGTGCCTGAAGGAGCCACGCTTCACGAGGCGGGCGACATACGGTTTCCTACCGTGCAAATAGAAAATGTTTACGTGCTGCCCGGAATTCCGCAGCTTTTCGAGACAAAGCTGCTCGGGCTCGTGCCGCGCTTCCAGGCCGATCCCTACTTCATGCGCGCCATCTACACCCGGCTGAACGAGAGCGCGCTCGCTGAGCATCTGAACGCCACGCTTGAGAATTATCCGCGCCTTCTGCTCGGCTCCTATCCGCGTATCGGCGACAGCGAGTACCGCGTCAAGCTCACGCTCGAATCCAAGGATCACGAATACCTCGAAAACGCGTTCAAACACTTGCTTGATCTTCTGCCCAGGGACACGGTGGTAAAAGTCGAGTAGTAAACCAGGGGGGACTGAGGAGGAATGATGATGATGATGCGGAGGAAGGAAATCAGGCTCGCCGCGCTTATGGCCGCGGCAATCGCGCTTGCGATAGCGGCTCCACGCGGACCGCTTGCCGGCAATGCCCGGGCGCAAAGCGCCCAACCCCAACCCGCCGCGAGCGCATCGCCCGCGGCGCAAGTCCCGCAACCTCCCGATGGAGGCGTCAACTGGTCGGGAGCCGGATGGGGCGCTGCCGCACTCGCGAGCAACGTCGTCTATATCCCGGCCAAGCTCGTTTACGGCGTGCTCGGCGGGCTGGTCGGCGGCGCGAGTTGGGCGCTGACTGGTGGCAACACCCAGACTTCCGACACGATTTGGCGAAGCTCGCTCGGCGGCGATTACGTGGTCACGCCCGACATGCTGCAGGGCAAGCAGCCGGTCCATTTCAGCGGCCCAACCACCACGCCGCCAGTGCCGGGCGCGGTTCAACCGCTCAACCAGGCATCAGCCGCCGACGGCGCTTCGGGCGGCGCGACAGGTGCCGCAGCCGCGACAGGCGCGACGGGTGCGGCCGGCTCGCCGGGAATCGGCGGTTCGACGCAGGCAAGCGCAGGTACGCCTGGCGCCTCGCAGCCGACCGATAGCGGCTCAGGCCCGGTCGCCGGAGCGCCGGCTGGCGCGCCGTCGCCGCTGCCCTCCACCAGTATCGAGTAGGACCGCGGCGCCACGACGAGCACCAGCGCGGCACAGAGGAAATCGCGATGAAGAAGGCTCGGTTTCTCTGGAAGTCCACTTGAACGACCTGCCGAAACGCAAGAGGTTTCTTGCGTGACGAATTGAAGGTCGAACTCGACGAGCGCGACTACGCCAAGCAGCCGCTCAGCGAGGCCGAACTCCGCCAGCTTTTCAAGGGACTCGACCCGCGCGAGTTCCTCAATCCGAAAAGCCCGGCCTACAAGGAGATGGGCTTGAAGGAGCGCAAGCTCTCGGCCGCTGAGGCGATAAAGTTGATGGCGAAGGACCCGAACCTGATTAAGCGTCCGCTCGTGATCGCCGAGGAAAAGCTCGTAGCCGGCTTCGACCGCGACCGCCTGCGCGAGCTGCTCGGCTGAAAACGCCGCAGCGCGGTGAGCGTCGGCCAGCCGTGCTACTCGCCGCGCCGTGCGCCGGTCGCGTCCCGGCGTGCGGCGCGTTTGCTCGCGATTCGGCGCGTGACACTTGATCGCGCGTATCGTCCTGCACGATTATCGCCGCGGGAGGGATTCCTATGGCAATGACGTTGAGCGGCGGATGCGTGTGCGGCGCGATCCGCTACGAAAGCTCGGCCGACCCTGTGATGTCCGTGAACTGCTATTGCCGCGACTGCCAGAGAGCGACCGGCAGCGCGATGGCTCCGGTGATACTGGTGCCGAAATCGGCGCTCCGCCTTCTCAAGGGCGAGCCGAAGTACTACACGGTCAAGGCCGACAGCGGAAACGAAGTCAGCCGCGGCTTCTGCACGAACTGCGGCTCGCCGATGTTCTCGCTGCTCTCCGGGATGCCCGACGTGATTGCGATCAAAGCCTCGAGCCTCGACGATCCGAGCGTCTTCAAGCCCACGCTGAACGTCTTCGTGGCGAGCGCTCCGCCCTGGGCTCCGGTTTCGCCCGACATTCCGGCATTCGCGAAGATGCCCGGCTAGTCTGCGGGCACCGCTGCCGCGCGTTACGGCTCTTTTGCAGGTAAAAAACGACGGCCGGGCTGGTCCCCGGCCGTCGTCGAATGATCCAATCCTGTCCGGCTCAGACGCTCTTCTCGGCGTGCTCTACTCGGGCGCCTTCACCCGAAGCCTTGCCTTCGCCGCTTGCGCGCTCCTGGCGGCCGGCGCGTGTGGACGGTTGATTCTGAGCGCTCGCCGTCAGCACGTCGACGAACTTGCGCGCCGCGGGTGAAAGCTCACGTCCGCGCTTGTGGACGATCGCGAGCGGGCGCGTGAACGGGCCCTCCTGGAATTCAATCGTCTTGAGCGAGCCACGCGTGGTTTCGTTCTCCACCGTGAGCTTGGGCACGATCGCGCATCCAAGCCCGATCTCGACCGCGCGCTTGATGGTCTCGATATTGTCGAACTCCATCGTGTAGTGCGGCCGCACGCCGTAATCGCGCAGGATGCGGTCGGAGGCCTTGCGGGTTGAGATGTCGCGCTCGTAGCCGACGAAATTCTGGCCGTTTAGCTGGCCTACGCTGACACGGTTATGCTTGGCCAGCGCGTGGTCGGGCGGAACGATCAACACCAGCTCGTCGTGTCGGAAGGGAATCGTCACGATCTGGCTGCGCTTGGCCGGATAGGCAACCACGCCGAGATCGATCTTTCCCTCGAGCAGGTCCTCGTAAACCTTGTTGGCGCGCAGATATTCCAGATGGACATTTACCGACGGATAGTTGCGCAGGAATTCGGTCAGATAAGGCGGAAGCTCGTGCAGTCCGACGCTGTAGACGGTACCGACCCGAATCGAGCCCGCGATGACCGAGCCAAGCTCACGAAGCCGGTTCTCCAGCTCCATGAATTTGCGCACGATCTCCTTGCTCGAGGCGTAGAGGATTTGTCCCGCAGCGGTTGGTTTGACTCCAGCGCGGCCCCGTTCTATCAATCGGCAGTCGTACTTCTCCTCAAGACTTCTAACCTGCTGGCTTACCGCCGATTGGGTCACGAAGTTCTGCGATGCGGCATAAGAAAAGCTCCCGCTCTCGATTATGTCGCAGAAGACCTTTAGTGTCTCGATATGCATACTAATTCGCTCACGTATAAGCGTAATTCATGCCCAGGAATGGCGCAAGCAGTAGCGGGATTAAAGCCAGGCACCCCGTTTGCCCAGCCTGCAACAAGCGGAAATTCAGGTCAATAGACTACCGACATCGGGCCAGTTCAGTTACTTTCAGCCGTTGACGCGCCTTTGGGCCGCAACGCCGGCGATATCCGGCCCGAAGGACGAAACGAAACTGCAGTGCAATGGAGCATAAGATGGCTGACGTGCTGAGAGACGTCGATTTCTTCAACCTGGACGAATTACTTACGCCCGAGGAGCGTATGGCGCGCGATTCCGTGCGGCAGTTTGTCGCGCGCGAGGTGTTGCCGGTTGTCGAACGTCATTTCGCCGGTGAGACTTTTCCGCTCGATCTGGTTCCCCGGATGGCTGAACTCGGGATGTTCGGCGCGAATCTCAAGGGCTACGGATGCGCCGGGATGAACAACGTCGCCTACGGACTGATCATGCAGGAACTCGAAGCCGGCGACTCCGGCCTGCGCTCGTTTGCGTCGGTTCAGAGCGCGCTCTCGATGTACGCGATTTATGCCTTCGGTTCGGAAGAGCAGAAGAATCGCTACTTGCCCGAGATGGCGAAGGGGAAGCTCATCGGATGCTTCGGGCTGACCGAGCCGGACCATGGCTCCGATCCGGGCGGGATGGAAACCCGCGCGCGGCGCGACGGCAACGGATGGGTGCTCAATGGAACCAAGCGCTGGATCACCAACGGCTCGCTGGCCGGTGTCGCCGTCGTATGGGCCCGCACCGACGATAAAATCGCCGGCTTCCTCATCGAAAAAGGCACGCCCGGATTCACCGCTCGCGATATCCACGGCAAGTTCTCGATGAGAGCGTCGGTTACTTCCGAGCTGATACTGGAAGACGTGAGGCTGCCCGATTCCGCCCGCTTGCCCGAAGCGCGCGGACTCAGAGGACCGCTCAGTTGCCTTACCCAGGCGCGCTACGGTATCGCCTGGGGCGCGATCGGCGCGGCGCGCACCTGTTACAACTGCGCGCTCGACTACACCAAATCGCGCCGCCAGTTCAGCCGCGTGCTCGCCGGCTACCAGCTCGTCCAGAGCAAGCTCGTGAAGATGATGACCGAGATCACGAAAGCGCAGATGGTCTGCCTCAGGCTCGCCCAGCTCAAGGACGCCGGCCGTGCGCGCCCCGAGCATGTCTCCTTCGCCAAGCGCAACAACGTCGCGATGGCTCTGGAAGCAGCCCGCACCGCGCGCGACATGCTCGGCGCCAATGGAATCGTCAACGAGTACCCGGTCATCCGCCACATGTTGAACCTCGAGACGGTCAACACCTACGAGGGCACGTTCGACGTGCAGACTCTAATCCTCGGACGCGATATCACCGGCGAGAACGCCTTCGAGTAGACCGCGCACGCCGTATCGAGCCCTCCGCGCCGTGCGGGTTCGTCGCCGCGCTCATCGACGAATCCGGCGGCGCGTCTCTTTTTCGAAAGGCCCTCGCCCGTGCTAGAAGCGGGACTTGGGAGGCTCGCGATGGAACTGCGCGCAAAGAACGCGATCGTGACCGGCGCTGCCCGCGGAATCGGGCGCGCAATCGCTCTCAAGCTGGCGGAGGCCGGCTGCAACCTCGCGCTCGCCGATCTCGGAAGCGCGAGCGATTCCGCCCTCACCTACAACCTCGCCGCGATGGCCGATCTGAACCGTACCGCCGATGAGGCGCGCAAGTTCGGCGTCAAGGCGGTTGCGATCGCGGCCGACGTCACGCGGTTTTCCGACTGCGAACGGATGGCGCGCGAGGCTGCCGCGCAGTTGGGCGGCGTCGATATCGTGATCAACAACGCCGGGATTATCGCGGTCGGCCCCGTCGCGAACATGCCCGAGGAGACCTGGGATCGCGTGATGGCGGTGAATGCAAAGGGGCCGTTTTTGGTCTCCAAGGCGTGTATCCCCTATCTCACGCGAAATCGCGAAGGCGCGATCGTCAATATCGCCTCGGTCGCCGGCAAGACTGCGCACGCCGCGCTTTCGGCTTACTGCGCGAGCAAGTTCGCGGTGGTCGCGCTGACCCAGGCGCTGGCCGAGGAACTCGGACCCGCCAATATCCGGGTAAACGCCGTATGCCCCGGCTATCTTCGCACCGCGATGTGGACCGACGTGCTGGTCAAGGCGCTCGCTCCCCTCTGGGGCGTGCCCGAAGGCGAGGCGTTCGACCGCTTCGTCGAACGCAACACTTATCTCCATCGCGAACAGACGCCCGAGGATATCGGCGAAGCGGTCGTTTATCTGTGCCGAGCCGACAACGTAACCGGAACCACGCTCAACGTCGCCGGCGGCGGCGAAGTGCATTGAACCGGCGCGTCAAGGACGAGCAAGGGCTCCCGCGCAACGATTCGGGGAGAAAATATCATGATCAAGGTTCGCTCTTTCAGCCATACCGCGGTCAGAGTCAGCGACGCCGAGCGCGCGAAGAGCTTTTATGAGAACGTGCTCGGCCTGAAGCAGATCCCGCGTCCTAATTTCCGCTTTGGCGGCGCGTGGTACGGCGTTGGTGGAAATCAGATTCATCTCATTTCCAGCGAGAAGCGCGAGGGCGGGATAAATCCCCTCGGACCTCATATCGCGCTCGAGGTCGAGGATTTCGACGAGGTCAAGCGCACGCTCGAAGAGAAGGGGATCGAGTTTCTCGAAGCGCCGTCGAACATGGCGGGCCGCCAGCTTTGGCTCCTCGACCCCGACGGCAACACGATCGAGCTGCGCAAGGAAAGCTGACGCTCACGCGTATCGAGAATTGCGCGTCGCGGACGGAAGCTGTGGTGCGCTCCGCCTCCGTCCGCGTTGATGCCGGCTAAATTCCCGCGAGCTTTCGCGCGTAGGCGCTCACGGTCTTGAAGTCGTACTCCCGGTAAGCCTGGAGCTTCTCGGCCTCGAAGCCGCCCTCGGCGTGCACCGCGAGCACTTCCTGGTAGCCGCCGAAATCCGACGACGTCAGGTCGCTTATCAGGTTCAGCAGCCTAAGCCGCTTCTCGGCGTCGAAGCCCTTCGCGCCGCCCATGTACTTGAGCACGTACTCGCGCGTCGCCTCGCTGGTCAGGTCCTCGGCGGCAGGCGCCGTGACCAGAAGTCCGCCCGCGAGGTCCTGAACGATCTGCACGCCCGCGTGATAATTGTGAGCGAAGTGATACTTGGCCACGTTCGTGATGAGCGTGTTCGGAACCGCGACGCCGCCGTCCTCGATCATGCAGGTCGCCGCGGCGTGCTCGATAAGCCCGCGAACGATCGTATGGTACGCCGCAAGCTGCGTGAGCTTATCGCGCACGTGCCCTGCCCTCGCGATGCCGTTGGCTTCCGCGATCGCGTAACCCGCGCCCGCCAGCAGTTCCAGCAGCGGCAGCTTGTACGAGACCGCGGTAAAGCGATGGAATCGCACGAACGTCAGCGCGAGCAGACCCGCGAAATCGACCTCGCCCTGAAGAAACACGCGTTCCTTCGGCACGAAGACGTCGTCGAATACCGTCAGCGTCTCCATCATCTTGTGCCGCGCGCTTATCGGATGCTCGAAGTCGTTCTTCTTCGAAGCGCCGTGCGGGCTCGCGATCATCTTGACGCCCGGCGCGTTGAGCGGAACCGCGAACGCCACCGCGTAGGCCTTGTCCTCGGCCTTCATCGCGCGCGTCGGCAGCACGATCACCTCGTGGCTGTTGGTCGAAACCGAGGTGTGCACCTTCGCGCCGCGCACCACGATACCGTCGGGCCGTTCCTCGACGATTCGGACGTAGTAGTCGGGATGCTCCTGCTGCGTGGGTCCGAGCGCGCGATCGCCCTTTACGTCGGTTTGCGCGACCGCAACCGCAAGGTCGTTGTCGCGGCAATGGCGATGGAACTTTGCGATTCGCTCGCGGTACTCGGGCTTGCCGGCAGCCGCAAGCCGCTCGCCGATCATCGTGAGCGCGTAGAGCGCGTCGGTGCCGATCTCCTTGATGAGCACGACGAGCGTGGCGCCTTCGCGCGTCGCGGCGGCGATGAGATCGCTTCGCTTGCGAAGATCCTCGCCGTTTCGCGGAATATGGTAGTAGCGGCTGTATTCGTTGTTGCCCTCCTTGACCACGGCGAGAGCGCGGTGCTTCGGATCCTCCGCCATCCGGTAATCCAGCGCCGCATGCTCCACGGCGATCCCGATGACCGGGTGCGTGGTGACGTCCGCCACTTTCTCGCCGCGGAAAAACACCGCGCGCCCGTCGCGCAGCGAACTCTTGTATTGCTCGGCAGTCTTGAGACCCATCGTCGTTTTCCTTCCCGCTTAAGAATCGGTTCCGGGGACGCGTCCGGCCGCACGCCGGGCGCAACTCGCCAATATAGAGGCCGCCTGCGCCCGCTGTCCAACCACGCCGCTCGCCAGCGGAAGCTTCGCAGCATTGGCGCAAACCGCGCGAATCGGCAATCGTAGGGGCGCCGACTTCGGCTATCGGAGGAAGGAACTGGAATGGCAGGGCACAAGGCGTTCGATCTGAGCGGTCGGGTCGCGGTCGTAACCGGCGGAAACGGTGGTATCGGGCGCGGAATTGCGCTCGGGCTGGCCGAGGCCGGCGCGTCGGTCGCAATTCTCGCGCGCAACGAGGAGAAAAATCGGGCCGTTCTCGGCGAACTGGAAAAGCTCGGCGTCAAGGCCGTCGCGATAAGGCTCGACGTAACGCGCCGCTCGGAGCTTGCGCCCGCGATGGAGGAAGTCGAACGCAGGCTCGGCCCCGTGGATATCCTCGTCAACAACGCTGGAATCGCGATCATGAAGGGCGCGCTCGAAGTCGACGCGGCTTCCTGGGACCGCGTCCTCGAAACCAATCTCAACTCGGTCTTTCTGCTCTCGCAAATAGCGGGGCGCTCGATGGTCAAGCGCAGGAGCGGCGGCAAGATAATCAATATCGCGAGCGAGTACTCGCGCTTCGGCTCGCCGATGGTGCCGGCGTACTCGGCGTCCAAGGGCGGCGTGGTCCAGCTCACCAAGTCGATGGCGATCGAGCTTGCGCCGCACAATATCCAGGTAAACGCGATTCTGCCCGGATGGATTTGGAGCGAGATGACCGCGCCGGTCAAGGAGATGCCGCTGTACAACGAAATAATCCAGCGCACTCCGGCGGGCAGATTCGGCGAGCCCGAGGAACTGGCCGGCGCGGCGATCTTCCTCGCCTCCAAGGCCTCGGATTTCGTGACCGGCTCGACTGTCTATGTTGACGGCGGATACGCGATAAGATGACCGCCGCGCGGCGCGAGGCTCGCCCGCCGCAACGGGCCACGCGCGCGGCCGATGAGGCGAATCCGGGATGGCTCAACTGAGAAACCTGTCGCCCAAAAGTGTCGCGATTCTGCGGACGGTGATCGCGGCGATTCGTCCGCGCGGCCACGGCTTCGACCATCCGATTGACGACGACGTGCTCGCCGAGATCGATCGCATCGTCGCACTGCTTCCGCCGATGCTTCGGCTCGGCTTCCCTTTAGGGCTTCGGCTGCTCGAATGGGGACCGCCGATTTCGCGCGCGAGACTCTCGCGGATGAGCCGGATGCCGCCCGACGAGGCGCTTGGCTACTGCCAGAGCCTGCTGGAGAGCCGGCTCGCACCGGTCAGAACGCTGATGGCCGGCGTGCGCACACTTGTCTTTGTCGCCTTCTATCAGCATCCCGACGTGCTCCGCACGATGAACGTCCGATGGGACGAACGGATGACTGAAACGCTCCGGCTTCGCGCCGAGACCCTCGACCGGGCCCGCTATGGCTACCCTCGCTGAATTGCCCACGGATATCGACGCGCTGATTCCCGAGCGCTCGCTCGCGTATCCCAATGTCGAGTGCGGATGGAACGCGCGCCGCGACCTTACTCTTACCGCAGACGTAATCGTGGTCGGCACCGGAGCGGGCGGAGCGGTCGCCGCGGCGTTGATGGCCGAGGCGGGACTCGACGTGCTGATGCTCGAAGAGGGCGTGCTGCACACGACCAAAAGCTTCTCAACCGACGTGCTCGCGACGCTGCGCGCACTTTACCGCGACGCCGGCACCTCGGCGATCGGCGGACGGCCGGGAATCATCTTCGCCGAGGGACGATGCGTGGGCGGCTCGACGGTTATCAACGGCGGGATGTGCTGGCGCACGCCCGAACGAATCCTCGCGCGATGGGAGCGCGAGGAACGGCTGCCGGAGATCGGTCCGGCCGCGATGGAGCCGTTTTTCGAGGAGGTCGAGCGCGAAGTCAATCCCGAAGTGAACCGCGAGGACACGCTCGGACGCCATAACCTGCTGTTCGCCGAGGGCGCGCGCAAGCTCGGATGGAATCCGAAGCCCAACTTGCGCAACATGCGGCGATGCGCGGGGCTCAACAACTGCGCCTTCGGATGCCCGACGGGCGCGAAGCAAAGCATGCTCGTCACCTACGTGCCACGCGCGCTGCGCGCCGGAGCGCGGCTTGCGACCGCCGCTCGCGTGGACCGGGTGCTGTTTCACGGCGAGCGGGCAACCGGCGTGAGCGGGTATTTCGTGGGTGAGAACCTGCGCGCGACCTATCGATTCAGCGCGCATGCGCCGCTCGTGGTGCTCGCTGCGGGCGCGCGGCACACAATCGGGATTCTCAAGCGCAGCCGGCTTCGCGCACGAATGATCGGACGCAATCTGAAGACCCATCCCAACGCCAAGGTGGTCGGAATCTTCGACGAGGAAATCAACGCCTGGCGCGGCACCCATCAGTCGCATCAGATCCACGACTTCCTCGACGCAAATATCCTGCTCGCCTACGCGATGATCCCGCCGGGACTGCTCGCCGCCTCGCTTCCGGGACTCGGCGGGAAAAGCGCCGAGCTGATGGCGCTGTACAACCATATGCTGCCGGCAGTATGCCTGATCGAGGATTCGGGCAGCGGACGGGTGACGCTCGGATGGGACCGCCAACCCGTGATGTCCTATTCGCTCAACCGCGCCGACACGCTCGCGATTCACGAGGGCGTCGCCAAGGCTGCGGAATTGATGTTCGCCGCGGGAGCGCGCCGCGTGCTGCTGCCTTTCGCCGAAATGACCGAACTTGCCTCGCCCGACGAGATTCGCCGGGTCAGGCAACGGCCGCCGCGGCCAGCCGGAATCGAGCTGATGACCGTCCATATAATGGGCAGCGCGCGGATGGCGGCCGAGCCAGGGCGCGGCGCCGTCGATCCGTTCGGCAGAGTCTTCGCAACG
>JAJYMR010000360.1 GCA_021786815.1 Deltaproteobacteria bacterium | reverse complement strand
ATCTGGCACAACCCGCCTTGAGCAGTCCGTCGCGGCATTTCGCCAGGCTCTCACGGTACTCTCTCCTGACAAGACGCCCGAGCTATGGAACGACGTGACGAAGAATTTGAACCAGACATTGAGCGCGATACGCGACCGTGAACGGAAGCTCGGCTGAACTTCCGAGGTGAAGTGTGGCGTCAGCGCTTACCCGGCTGTCAGTCGCGTGGTTCGCCGGCGCCGAGCCCTAGCGATACGTAGGCCTGGTCAGCCGCGGCAAGCGCCCTCCCCCGCGCAATCTCCATCCCCATCGCACCGAGAATATCCTCGAGCGCGTTCAGCACCAGCATCACGTTCTCCCGCCGCGAGCCCTCGCCCATAAGTCCGATTCGCCAGACCTTGCCCTTGAAAGGCCCGAGCCCGGCGCCGACCTCCATGTTGAAGAGCTTGAGGAGACGGTCGCGCACCCGCGCGTCGTTGATCCCCTTTGGCACGAGAACCGCGGCGAGCTGCGGCAGACGATGGCCCTCCTCGGCCGCCATCTCGAGACCCATCGCGGCGAGTCCCGCCTGAAGCGCGGCGGCGTTGGCGCGATGCCGTTTCCATCGCGCCTCCAGGCCTTCCTCCACGACGATACGAAGCGCCTCGTAGAGTGCGTAGTTCATCGTGATCGGCGCGGTGTGATGGTAAAGGCGCTCGGGACCCCAGTAATGCTCGATCATCGCAAGGTCCAGGTACCACGAACGGCACTTGCTCTTACGCTTGTGTACCGCGTCCATCGCGCGCTCGCTGAAGGTGACGGGCGCGAGCCCCGGCGGTGCGCCGATTCCTTTCTGCGTGCAACTGTAGCAGGCGTCGATTTCCCACTTGTCGATCTCGACCGGCACGCATCCGAGCGAAGTGACCGCGTCGGCCACCATCAGCGCGCCCGCGCGATGCGCCAGGCGCGAGATCTCTTCGAGCGGCTGATGGACGCCGGTTGACGTTTCGGCATGAACGACTGCGACGAGCTTGGGCTTCTTCGCGGCCTTGAGCGCCTCGGCGATGCGGTCGGGTTCGATGATCCTGCCCCATTCGGCCTCGACCTTGTGAACCCGCGCGCCCTGGCGTTCGGCGGCGTCAACGATTCTTGCGCCAAAGGCTCCGGCCACTCCGACCACGATTTCGTCGCCATCTTCGACGAGATTCGCGAGCGCGGCCTCCATCCCGGCCGACCCGGTGCCCGAAACCGGAAACGTGATCGCGTTCTTCGTGCGAAAGACGATTCGGAGCAGCTTCTTTATCTCTTCCATCACGCCCACGAAGTCGGGGTCCAGATGGCCGAGAACCGGCGAGAGCATCGCCTTCATCACGCGCGGATGGACGTTCGAGGGTCCGGGCCCGAGCAGAATTCGTGCGGGCGGCCTAAGTTCAGCGAATGAATCTGCCGACACCTTTTCCAAGTTTCGCTCCTTGATGCGCACGCCCGCGCCTGGGTCGAACCCGTGGCCGGATGAAAACCGGGCGCCGACGGGAAATGCGTCGAATCAATCATTAATACCGCTCGCGGCGCGCAGTCGAAAGGCTTGCTGCCGCACCGTGTCCGCATGCCTGCGCGGAAAATGCTAAAGTCCCGGCTGTGAGCCGAGACCAATCCAGCGAAAGACGCACCGGCAGGGCGCTGCTTGCCGAGATTGCCGCGATTGTCGGCGGCGACGGTGTCGTCTTTCGCGAAACCGAGCTCAAAACCTACGAGTGCGACGGCTGGACGATGGAGCGAAGCACGCCGGAAATCCTCGTGATGCCGCGCACGGCGACGCAGGTGAGCGGTGTGCTCAAGGCGCTTTATCGCCGCGGTATCGCTTTCGTCGCGCGCGGCGCGGGCACCGGGCTTTCCGGCGGCGCGCTTCCGGTAGGGGCGCCGGTGATGGTCTGCACGTCGCGGATGAACCGGATTCTGGCGATCGACCCCGCCAATCGCAGAATCGACGTGCAAAGCGGCGTGGTCAACCTGCACGTCACCAACGCGGTTAAGTCGCGCGGTTTCTTCTATGCGCCCGATCCGTCGTCGCAGGTCGCGTGCACGATCGGCGGCAATATCGCGGAGAACTCGGGCGGCCCGCATACGCTGAAGTACGGCGTCACGACCAATCATGTGCTCGGCCTGGAACTGGTTCTGCCCGACGGCGAGATTGTGCAACTCGGCGGCGCGGCCGAGGAACGATGCGGTTACGACCTGGTCGGCGCAGTGGTCGGCGCGGAAGGCACTGCGGGAGTCGTCACCCGTGCGACGCTTGGATTGCTACGCGAGCCCGAGAGCCGGCGCACGATCCTCGCCGCGTTTCCCGACGCCGATTCGGCCACGCGCGCGGTCTCGGCGATTATCGCCTCGGGCGTGATTCCGGGCGCAATCGAAATGATGGACCGGCTCATCATCCGCGCGGTCGAAGACGCCTTTCACGTCGGATTGCCCACCGACGCGGGCGCGGTCCTCATCGTCGAGTTCGACGGATACGCGGCGGGACTCGACGAGCGGGCCGGCGCCGCCGTCGAAATCGCGCGCCAACACGGCGCGACGGACTCGCGCCTGGCGCGCAGCGAAGCCGAGCGCGCGCTTCTCTGGAAAGCGCGCAAGCGTGCGTTCGGCGCCGTCGGCCGGCTTGCGCCGAATTACGTCACCCAGGATGGCGTCGTGCCGCGCACCCATCTGCCCAAAATCCTGCGCGAGATAAGCGCCGTCTCCGAGCGCTACGGCCTTGCGATCGGCAACGTCTTCCATGCCGGCGACGGCAATATCCATCCAATAATCCTTTACGACGAGCGGGATCCCGGCCAGGTGCAACGCGCGCTCGACGCGGGGCGGGAAATCCTGCGCGCGTGTGTCGCGATGGGCGGGAGCCTCACCGGAGAGCACGGAATCGGCGCGGAAAAGATGGGCGAGATGCCGCTTCTGTTCTCGCCGGACGACCTGCTCGTGATGGCGGAACTGAGGCACGTCTTCGACCCTGACGAACGGGCCAACCCGAACAAGGTGATTCCCAAGCCCGGCGCCTGCGTCGAAGTTGCCGCGCCACGCCGCCAGGTTCCCGTATGAGTTCCGGCCACATGGCAGGCGTCGGCACGGACCGCGAGCATCTGTTGCGCGAAATCGAGCGGCTAATCGGCGCCGGCCGCGCGCGCGAACCGATGTCGCTCGAAACCGCGGCCTGCGAGATTGTCGTCGAGCCGGAAACCGTCGAAGAAATCGCCGAAGCCGTTCGCAAGTGCGAGACGGACAAGATTACGCTTGCGCCGCTCGGCTCCGCGCGCACGCTCTCGCAGATCCGAAAGACTCCCGTCGCGCTGGGCGTGTCGCTTGCGCGGATGCGCCGGGTGATCGCCTACGAACCCGACGACATGACCATCGTGCTCGAGGCCGGGAGCACGCTCGGCGAAGTGAACCGGCTCGCCGCGCAGCATCGCCAGCGCCTGCCCGTCGATCCGCGCGAACCCGAGCGCACGACGATCGGCGCGATGGTCGGCGCGGCGCACGCGGGACCGGCGCGGCTTTCCGAGGGAACCGTGCGCGACCTTCTGATTGGCGTGGGTTTCGTCGGCCACGGCGGACGACTCGCGCGGGCCGGCGGGCGAGTCGTCAAAAATGTCGCCGGATATGATTTGATGAAGGTGATGACGGGATCGTTCGGCACGCTCGGGATCGCGGTCGAAGCGGCGTTCAAGGTGCGCCCGATACCCGAGGATTACACGCTCGCGGTGCGCAAATTCGGCCGCCATAACGAGGTATTCGAGGCAGCCGCCGCGCTGAACACCGCCCTTTCGCTGGTGCATCTGGAAATGCTGAGCCCGGGGCCCTCTGCCGCGCTCGGCTATGATTACGATTGGGTGCTGATGGCGGGATTCGCGGGAAATCGCGCCGAGATGGATTATCAGAGCGCAAAAATCCACGAGGTGCTCGGCAGCGAGGCCCGGCTTCTCAAGGGCGCGGACGCCGACGCGGCTTTTGCCTCGCTTCGCGATATGGAATTTCCCGCCGAGGGACTCGTCGCGCAGATTGCCGTCAGGCCCGTGGAACTCCTGCGCTGCGTGCGCGATTGCTCGGGTGAATATCGCGCCCATGCGGGCTCGGGCGTCGCGCAGATCTGGCTGGAGGAAGTCGGCGAAGGCACGGCTCAGCAGACCGTGTCGCGATGGCGCGAGCTGGCGCACGTCTGCGGCGGAAATCTGCGCGTGCTTCAGGCCCCGGAGACGATGCGTGGCGAGATAGAGTTTTTCGACCGGCCGTCGGCGGGAGCGTTCGGCCTGATGAAGCGGCTGAAGCAGGCCTTCGATCCGGCGGGAATTTTCAATCCCGGGTGCTTCGTGGGAGGACTTTGATGGAGCAGCCGGGAGGCTCGCCGCCGCATCCGGCGCGCGACGTGGCCGATTACGAGCTTCTTTTCGATTGCGTCCATTGCGGACTGTGTCTCGAAGCGTGTCCGACCTACAAGGTGACGCGCGCCGAGATGGACTCGCCGCGCGGGCGCGTTTACCTGATGAAGGCGCTCGCGGAAGGCCGCGCCGAACTCGACGACGACGCCGCTCGCCATTTCGACTTGTGCCTGGGATGCCGAGGATGCGAAACCGCGTGCCCCTCGGGCGTGCGTTACGGACGCCTCATCGAAGACACCCGCGCCTTCGTCGAAGCGAATTATCGCAGAAGCCGGGGCGAGCGCATGGTAAGACGCGCGCTCGGAATGATTTTCCCCTACCCGCGGCGGTTGCGCGCGATGCTCGCGCCGCTTCGGCTCGCCGAGCGGCTCAGGATGCGCGGACTCATCAGGCTTGCGCTTTCGGGCAGGCCGCGCGAATGGATCGAGCTTCTGCCGCCGCTCGCCGCCACGCCGATCGCGCGGAAATCGGCTGCGCGCGCTGAAGCTCTAGACCCCGACGCTCCCGCCGTCGTGGTGCATCACGGATGCGTCACGCAGGTGCTCGCCAACTCCGAAAATGAAAACAGCGAGCGGATTCTCGCGGCGGCTGGCTATCGCGTGACGCGGCTTCGCGGGACCGTCTGCTGCGGCGCGCTCGATCTCCATTCCGGCAACCTCAAGCGCGCGCGAAAGTTCGCTCGCGAGAACGTGAGACAGATCATGCAAAGCGGCGCCGACGCGCTCGTTTCGGCCGCCTCGGGATGCTCCACGGCGATCGCGGAATACGGCGAACTGCTCAAGGACGACCCCGAACTTGCCGGTCCCGCGCGTGCCCTCTCGGCAAAAGTGCGCGAACTGAGCGGGCTTGTGCTCGAGCGCGGCGCTCCGAAGTTCCGCGAGATGCGATGCACGGTGACGTACCACGACGCATGCCATTTGGTGCATGGGCTTGGCGTACGCGAGGCGCCGCGCACGCTGCTCAAGTCCATCCCGGGGCTGAGATTGATCGAGATGCCCGAATCGGACATGTGCTGCGGTTCGGCGGGCAGTTACAACCTGACGGAGCCGGCGATGGCGCGCCAACTGGCGCGGCGCAAGGCCGAGCGAATCCTCGCGACCAAGGCGCAGTACGTGGTGCTGGCGAACCCGGGATGCGAGTTTCAGATCGCGGCCGAGCTCAGGCGCCGGGGCTCTCGCGCAAAAGTCGTCCATCTCGCCGATTTCCTCGCGATGGCGCTTGCGGACTGAACGCGCGCGCCGTTGACTGCCCGCGCGTGCGATTCGGTCGCCCGCTCCAGGCGGCGTGCCCCGGCGTTTTCACAACAAGACGAGTCGAGTAAATAGGATTGCGGGTGGAATCATGATCGAATACGGCGAATTCGACAGCGCGATTGGGCTCAACTGGTACGAGATCGATCCGAACCTGCGGCAGATGGCGCATCGCAGGCTCGAGCCGGCCGACCTCAAATGGTGCGAACCGGAACTGGTGCGCGTGGGCGCGCTGGTCGGCGGACCGATAGCCGAGCGTGCGGAGATTACCGACAAAAATCCGCCTCAACTGCTCACCTTCGACCGATGGGGCGAGCGAATCGACGAAGTCAGGCATCATCCGACGGCCCTTGCGACCAAGCACGACGCGTGGATGGCCGGAATCAGCGGGCCGAGGCTTCGTAACGAAGCGGCGCGCTTGCGACGCCCGTATCCTCCGATGATGACGGCGGCGCTCAACTACCTGCTCTCGCAGGCGGAGACCGGGATGTTGTGCGCGATCGGAATGACCAGCGGCGTGCTCGGGCTTGTCTCGCGCTACGCGCCGAAGCATCTCAGAGACGAATTCGTCCGCCATCTCACCGCCGAGGACTTCGACGACGCGTGGGACGGCGCAATGTTCATGACCGAGAAGACGGGCGGCTCGGATCTGGGCACGCTTACCACCACCGCGCGTCAGGACGGCGAACGATGGCTGCTCAACGGCTCGAAATGGTTCTGCTCGAACGTCGATGCGAGCGCGATCGTCACACTCGCGCGGCCCGAGGGCGCCTCCGAAGGGTTGAAGGGCGTGGCGCTGTTCCTGGTTCCGCGAAACAGACTCGACGGCCGGCCCAATGGAATCCATATCCGCCGCCTCAAGGACAAGCTCGGCACGCGAGCCGTGCCGACCGCGGAGGTCGATTTCGTTGACGCCGAGGCGTACCTGATGGCCGGCGAGGACGCGGGTCCCGACGCGGCCCGCGACGGACGCGGAATCAACCGGATGATGGAGATGGTGAACGACTCGCGCCACGGAGTCTCGGTCATGGGGCTCGGAATCATGCGGCGCGCGTTCCTCGAAGCCGCCATCTTCGCCGCGCATCGCACCGCCTTCGGCCGCGTGCTGCAGGACCTGCCGATGATGCGCGAGACGCTGGTCGGGATGGTGGTCGAACTCGAAGCCGCGGCGGCGCTGGTGTTCGAGGCGACGGCAGGCGACGGCGCGCTCGCCAGGATGCTCGTGCCGCTCGCGAAATTCCGCGCGACGCGGCGCGGCGTCGAGCTTGCCTCGCAGGCGGTCGAGGTGCACGGCGGCAACGGTTATATCGAGAACTGGCCGGTCGCGCGCCAGTTGCGCGACGCGCAGTGCCACACCATCTGGGAAGGCACGGAGAACATCATCTGCCTCGACGTTCTGCGCGCGCTCAGAAACGAGCAGGTCGTCAAGATGCTGTTCGGCAGGCTCGAAGCGGGCCTGTCGGTCAGCGCGCCCGCGCTCGACGCCTCGCGCGAGGCCGTGGCGAGCGCGCTTTCGGAAGTGCGCGAGGCGCTTCAGTTCCTGTCACGCGCCGAGCGTGACATTGCGGAGCTTCGCGCGCGAAGCTTCACCGCCTATCTGACCGACGTGGCGCAGGCGGCACTGCTGCTCGAAGAAGCCGAGTGGGAACTCAAGAACCGCGCGAGTGCGCGCAAGGCGGTCGTCGCGGAGCTTTTCATCCGCTCGCATCTGACGAATCGGCGCTTGCGCGGAATCACGTCCAACGAGCGCGTCGCGCTCGACCTGTTCGAACCGCTGACGCGTTACGGCGAAATCGAACCGTCACGCGCCGCTGCGGCGCTGCGCACGGCGTAGGCGCGGACGGTACGCGCGCACAACGCGAAATTCAGCGCGACGCGGCCGCGCCGCACTGGTCGGTTATCGCGATATGGCGCGGCTCGCCGCGCACGCGCTCAAGCCATCGGCGAATCGCCGGATAGCCGGCAAGATCGTATCCACCCTCGTGCGCGACGTGCGTGTAGGCGTAGAGCGCGATATCGGCGATCGAGTAGTGCGAGCCAACAAACCATTCGCGTGAGCCAAGATGGCGTTCCATCACGGCGAGCGCCTCATGCCCAAGCCGCAACATCCTGTCCAAAAGTGCCCGCCGTGGATCCTGCAGCTCGGGATGGCTCACCAGGTAGCGCAGGCTCGCGATATTCGGCTCATGGCTGTATTGCTCGAAGCAAAACCACTGGAGCACCTCGGCGCGCTCCATCCGGGCAGCGGGCAAAAAAGGCGTGCCTTCAGCGAAGTACCAGAGAAGCGCGTTTGACTCGAACAGGCGCCGGCCGTCGTCGAACTCGACCGCCGGAATTCGCCCGTTCGGGAACTTGCCGAGAAATTCAGGCGTACGCGTCTCACCCTTGACGATATCGAGCTCGACCCGTTCGAACTCGATGCCCAGTTGCGTCAGCAGCAGACGGACCTTGTAGCCGTTTCCCGACGGCAGGTAGTCGTATAGCCGAAGCATCGGAAACCGTCCCTTCATCGCGCCCCGAGCCGGGGTGCCGGATTCGCTTACAGTTCAGGGCTTGCGGGCAGGAACGTCTGACCCATGAGGTAGGCGTCGACGGCGCGGGCGCACTCGCGGCCTTCCCATATCGCCCACACGACCAGCGACTGGCCGCGGCGCGCGTCGCCCGCCGCGAACACGTTGGGTACGCTTGACTGATAGTTCTCGCACAGCACGTTGCCGCGCTGGTCGAGCTTGAGCCCGAGTTCCGCAACGATCGAATCGGTTTCGGGCCCGAGGAATCCGAGCGCGAGCAGAACCAGGTCGCAATCGAGCTCGAAATCGCTGCCCGCCACCTCCTGCATCGCCATGCGGCCGTTCTCGCGTTTCCAGTCGAGCCTGACCGCGTGAAGCTTTCGCACGCGGCCCTTGTCGTCGCCCGAAAAGCGCCTGGTGTTGATGCTCCAGTCGCGGATGACGCCCTCTTCGTGCGAGGTCGAAGTGCGAAGGATCATCGGCCAGTCGGGCCACGGCATCTCGGACGTGCGCTCGGCCGGCGGCATCGGGAGAAGCTCGAACTGATGGACGCTTATCGCGCCCTGGCGATTCGAGGTCCCAAGGCAGTCGGAGCCGGTATCGCCGCCGCCCAGGATGACGACGCGCTTGCCGTTTGCGGTTATGGAAACGTCCTCGGGGACGATGTCGCCCTGGTTGCGCCGGTTCTGCTGCGGCAGGAACTCCATCGCGAAATGGATTCCCATGAGTTCGCGTCCCGGGATCGGAAGGTCCCGTGGCTTGGTCGCCCCGGTCGAAATCACGATCGCGTCGTGCTTCGCGCGAAGCTCGTCGGCATGGATGTCGCGGCCGACGTGGCATCCGGTTATGAACCCGACGCCCTCGGCGCGCATCTGCTCGACGCGGCGCGCGATGACCCGTTTCTCTAGTTTGAAGTCGGGGATCCCGTACATCAAAAGTCCGCCGACGCGATCGTCGCGCTCGTAGACCGTTACGGAATGACCCGCGCGGGCAAGCTGCTGCGCGCAGGCGAGCCCGGCCGGCCCCGAGCCGATCACCGCGACGCTCTTGCCCGTTTTGTGTTCGGCGGGCATCGGCGCGACCCATCCTTCGGCCCAGGCGTGCTCGATGATGCTCTTTTCGATGAGCTTGATGGTAACGGGGTCGTTGTTGATGTTGAGGACGCACGCTTCCTCGCACGGCGCCGGGCATACGCGGCCCGTGAAATCCGGGAAGTTGTTGGTCGAGTGCAGGCGGTCGATCGCGTCCTTCCATCGGCCGCGATAAACCAGATCGTTCCAGTCGGGAATGATGTTCCCGAGCGGACATCCCTTGTGGCAAAAGGGAATGCCGCAGTCCATGCATCGCGCGCCCTGGGCACGAAGCTTGTCTTCGGGCATCTTGAGTTCAAGCTCGCGCCAATCCTTCAGACGCTCCTTCACGGAACGCTTGGGAGCGTTCTCGCGCTTGAACTCCATGAAGCCCGTAATCTTTCCCATTTAAGCGGTTCTCCTGAGCACCGTATCGATCCCGCCCACGGCCTTGAGCGCTCGCGCCGCCGCGTCAGACCGCGGCAAGCCGCGCCATGTCGGATTTGACGTTGAGATGCTGCGCCTCGAGCACCTTGCGATACTCGGTCGGCATCACCCGGACGAATTTCCTGAGATACTCGTCCCAACGCTCCAGCATCCGCGCCGCAACCGTGCTTTCGGTGTACTGATGATGGCGCGCGATGAGTGTATGGAGGCGATGGATCTCGTCGTCGCGCGTCACCGGGCCAAGCTCGACCATCCCCATGTTGCATCGCGCGGCAAACGTGCCGTCCTCGTCGAGGACGTAGGCGACTCCGCCGCTCATCCCGGCCGCGAAATTCCGTCCGGTCCTGCCGAGCACAACCACCATGCCGCGCGTCATGTACTCGCACCCGTGGTCGCCCACGCCTTCGACAACCGTGGTTGCGCCGCTGTTGCGCACCGCGAACCGTTCTCCAGCAAGACCACGGAAGAAAGCCTCTCCGGCGGTTGCGCCGTAGAGCGCGACGTTGCCGATGATGATGTTTTCCTCGGCCTTGAAGGTCGCCTCGCGCGGCGGACGCACCGCGATGAACCCGCCCGAAAGGCCCTTGCCGATGTAGTCGTTGGCGTCTCCTTCGAGGTACATCGCCACGCCCGGCGCAAGCCACGCGCCGAAACTCTGGCCGGCCGAGCCCCTGAAGTGGCACTGGATCGTATAGGGCGGCAGTCCCTCGCCGCCGCAGCGGCGCGAGACCTCGGCCGAAAGCATCGTGCCCACCGTGCGGTTTGAATTGCGGATGGGCTTGCGGATTTCGACCGGCTTACGGTTTTCCAGAGCCTCGCGCGCAAGCTCGATAAGCTGATTGTCGAGCGCGTGCTCCAGCCCGTGGTCCTGATGCGTAACGCAATGGATCGCAACGTCGGGCACGACCTCGGGCTTGTAGAGGATCTGGCTCAGATCGACCTTGCGCGCCTTCCAGTGCTCGATCGCGTCGTTGAAGTCGAGGCATTCGACGTGCCCGACCATCTCGTCGACGGTGCGGAAACCGAGCTGGGCCATATACTCGCGCATCTGCTCGGCGACGAACAGCATGAAGTTCACGACGTGCTCGGGCTGGCCTGCGAAGCGCTTGCGCAACTCGGGATCCTGCGTCGCGATGCCGACTGGGCAGGTGTTCAGATGACACACGCGCATCATGATGCATCCCGAAACGACGAGCGCGGCGCTTGCGAAGCCGAACTCCTCCGCGCCGAGCAGGCATGCGACCGCGACGTCGCGCCCGGTCTTCAATTGGCCGTCGGTCTCAACACGGATACGGCCGCGCAGGTCGTTCATCACGAGGATCTGCTGGGTTTCCGCAAGGCCCAACTCCCACGGGATGCCCGCGTGCTTGATCGACTGGAGCGGCGAGGCGCCGGTCCCGCCGTCGTGCCCGCTTATCAGAACCACGTCGGCCTTGGCCTTGGATACGCCGGCGGCGATGGTGCCCACGCCGACCTCGGCCACCAGCTTGACGCTGACCCGCGCGCGATTGTTCGAGTTCTTCAGGTCGTGGATAAGCTGCGCAAGGTCCTCGATCGAGTAGATATCGTGATGGGGCGGCGGCGAGATGAGTCCCACGCCCGGAGTCGAGTAACGGATGCGCGCGATGACCTCGTCGACCTTGTGGCCCGGAAGCTGGCCGCCTTCGCCCGGCTTGGCGCCCTGCGCCATCTTGATCTGAAGCTCGTCGGCGTTGACCAGGTAGTTGCTGGTCACGCCGAAGCGTCCCGAGGCGACCTGCTTGATTGCGCTTCGGCGCCAATCGCCGTTGGGATCGGGCTTGAAACGCTCCGGGTCCTCGCCGCCCTCGCCGGTGTTGCTCTTGCCGCCGATACGGTTCATCGCGATCGCGAGGGTTTCGTGCGCCTCTTTGCTGATCGAGCCGAACGACATCGCGCCGGTCTTGAAGCGCTTGACGATCTCGGCGGCCGGCTCGACTTCCTCTATCGGCACGGGTGGGCGAACCTGCACGAACTTGAACAGCCCGCGAAGCGTGGCGAGGCGATGGCTGTCCTCGTCGATCGCGCGCGCGTACTCCTTGAAAAGCCGGTAGTTACCCGAGCGGACCGCGTGCTGGAGCTTCGCGATCGTGTTCGGGTTCCACATGTGGTACTCGCCGCGCCGCCGCCATTGGTACTGCCCGCCGACGTCGAGTTCGCCGTCGAGGTTGGCCGCGATATTGAAAGCGAAGCGATGCTGCGCCCCGGTCTCCGCCGCAAGCTCCTCCAGCCCGACTCCGCCCACGCGCGACGCCGTCCAGGTGAAGTAGCGGTCGATCAGCTCCTTGCTGAGGCCGATGGCCTCGAAGATCTGCGCGCCGCGATAGCTCTGTACGGTCGAGATC
>JAJYMR010000092.1 GCA_021786815.1 Deltaproteobacteria bacterium | reverse complement strand
GCGCCGTTCTCGCCCATCCCCAAGATTTACGGCGCGCGCCGCATCTTTCCCCAGTACGCCGCAAGCCCGTACACCGAGGTCTCCGGCGAAGACCAGTATCTGAGAATGCTCTTTCTGCCCGGATACGGTCCACTGGATATCTCTGAGATTAATATCGCCGATACCGCGATCGAGGATTACAAGGATATCGAATGGGAACTGCGCGCGGGCTTTACCGACGACGCGCCCTGCTCTACGCCGACGCGGTGATGGAGACGAGCTTCAATTTCCAGCTCGTCAAGTCGGGCAATCCTCCCCAGACCCTGGGATGGCAGACCCAGACCTGGCGGAGCGGCGACGCGGCGCTCCGACTTCCCGCTCAGTCGGTGACCGCCCCGACCGAGGCCGACGAGACCTGAGCCGCGTACTTGGCGAGCACGCCGCGCGTGTAGCGTGGAGCGGGCGCTTTCCACGCCGCGCGCCGGCGCGCAATCTCGTCTTCAGGAACGTTGAGCTGCAGCAGCCGCTTGCGCGCGTCGATCGTGATCGAGTCGCCCTCCTTGACCATCGCGATAAGTCCGCCCACCGCCGCTTCGGGCGCGACGTGCCCGACCACGAGTCCGTAGGTGCCGCCGGAGAAGCGTCCGTCGGTGAGAAGGCCCACCGAGTCGCCCAGTCCCGCGCCGATAATCGCCGAGGTCGGCGACAGCATCTCGCGCATCCCGGGACCGCCCTTTGGTCCCTCAAAGCGGATCACGAGCACGTCGCCCTTGCTGATTTTGCCCGCAAGGATCGCCGCCAGACAGTCCTCTTCGCGGTCGAACACGCGCGCCGGCCCGGTTATCTCCATGTGCTTGATACCGGTTATCTTGGCGACCCCGCCTTCGGCGGCGAGGTTGCCGCGCATGATCGCGAGATGGCCCTCGGAGTAAAGCGGCTTGTCCCACTGATGGATCACGTCCTGGTCCTTGCGCGGCGCGTCGGGAACCTCGGCCAGGGTCTCGGCGACGGTGCGCCCGCTTATCGTGAGCGCGTCGCCGTGGATCAGGCCGTGGGCGAGCAGCATCTTCATGACCTGCGGCACGCCGCCCGCGCGATGGAAGTCGGTGGTGACGTAGCGCCCCGACGGCTTCAGATCGCACAGCACGGGAACGCGCTCGCGGATCGTCTCGAAATCGTCGAGGCTTAACGGAACCTCGGCCGCGTGCGCGATAGCGAGCAGATGGAGCACGGCGTTGGTCGAGCCGCCAATCGCCATCACGACCGCGATCGCGTTCTCGAACGCCTTGCGCGTCATGATCTGGCGCGGCAGTCGGCGCCGGCGCAGCGCCTCGACCAGCACCTCGCCCGAGCGCGCGGCGCTCTCGCCCTTCTCGGCGTCCTCGGCGGCCATGGTCGAGGAATACGGCAGGCTCATCCCCATCGCCTCGATCGCCGAGGACATCGTGTTGGCCGTGTACATCCCGCCGCACGAGCCCGCGCCGGGGCAGGCGTTGCGCTCGACGGCGAGCAGCTCGGCGTCGCCGATCTTGTGCGCACTGTACTCGCCGACCGCCTCGAAGGCGCTGACGATCGTGAGGTCGCGGCCGTCCAGATGGCCGGGTTTGATCGTGCCGCCGTAAACGAAGATGGCCGGGATGTTCATCCGCGCTATCGCCATCAGCGCGCCCGGCATGTTCTTGTCGCAGCCGCCGATCGCCACCACGGCGTCCATCGATTGCGCGTTGCACGCGGTCTCGATCGAGTCGGCGATTACCTCGCGCGAGACGAGCGAATACTTCATTCCCTCGGTGCCCATCGCGATCCCGTCGCTGACCGTGATCGTGCCGAACGTCTGCGGCATCGCGCCGGTGGCGCGCACCGCGGCCTCGGCGCGTTCGGTCAGCTTGCCCAGGCCGAGGTTGCACGGCGTGATAGTGCTGTAGCCGTTGGCGATTCCAACGATGGGCTTGTCGAAATCGCGGTCGCCGAAGCCCACCGCGCGAAGCATCGAGCGGTTCGGCGTGCGCTGCACGCCCTCGGTTATCAGTTGGCTGCGCAGTTTGTCGGCCATCGCTACTCTCCCGTCACACTAGTATTCGCTCGCTTCACGCGGGCGCGCGCTTCTCGCGCATTTCCGTGCCGGCGGCTCGTTTCAGTTTATCGCCGAGGGCTCGGGCTTGTGAAGCCGCCTGGCGCGGCTTCCGAGAGCGCTTGCGCCAGCCGCCCGCCGGGCCGGTCAAATATTTTCGGCCTATTTTTCCTGAATCGATTCGATGTAATCCACCAGCGCCGAAATCCTGCGTTTGACCCTCTCCTCGCTCTCTGGAGTGATCTCGCCCTGCTGGTACTTCAGTCCCCATGAGGGCATATCGCCGATGAAGTGCGCTGGAAAGCGCCGGCGACCATCAATTATCTCGTAGACCTTCTGACGGGGAAATTGACCATTGTTCTTCCTGCTAAGTTGCGTCAGATCGACCGCCATATAACCTGGCACCGCTCTCATCTGCGGAACGCCGCCTTTTCCGTCGACACCGTGGCAGGGGGCGCAGTCCGTGAGGTAGTCCTTCTTGCCCGGCAGATCGCCGGAGGCGTTTGCCCCGAGGGTGAGAGCAAACAGCAGTACGGGGAACAGAGCTGCGCCAGGTTTCACCTTTGACATTCATTCCTCCCGTCTTTGGGCCTGCCCGGCTTAAGGACTTGGCGCCGGTCTCGGCGATTGTTCCAAAGGCGAGGGCGTCATGCCACTGCTTTGAGTCTGCGGTTGGCCGTTGCGACAGCAGACGGTTCAAAGGATGATCGCCGGACATTTGTTGTTGTCACACCCTGAGGCGACCTGGCCAACGCAGGCAGGTTCAGAGCGGATATGGCCGGCCCTTCATGAATACAGGATCGGCCGTCGCTTCGTGCACCGAGCAATCACTCCCCGCGCGGCTCTCCATAGTAAAAGGTTATGGTGCATAGAGGGGTCAGGGTCGTTGGATAATCCCAATGATAAATGGGCACGCCGACACCGACACCCCAGGCGACGTTCAAGTCAGACGTCTTCGGCCATGTGATTTCCAGCCCCGGAACCACCCATAGATAGGACCACGAGGGCGCATTCGCCCGGCCAAAGAACAGGTTTTGCGCACTCTGGAACTGGCCCGTGAACTCAATCACGTATCCCAGGTCCCAACGCTCGTTCAGGATGTGCTCGAAGGCTCCAGAGTAGTAAAGCAAGTTGCCGTCAACCATGCGCAATGATTGCCCGAACGGTACCTGGGCGATGCCGTTGTTGAAGGTGTACCCTCCCCCAACCGTGGTTGGATCTTCAATGATCTCGTCGAGCTCGAAGTATAGTTCGAACGGCTTGAATCGTTTTCGGATCAGCAGCCCTATTCCTTCGTTCCAGGTTCCGTTGCCGAATTGATCCGTGCCGTAGGCGTTCGGACTCAGGTTGCGATAGTTCCCGGTCGGGAACCAAAGGATCGCCTTGAGCGAGACAGCAGGCAGGGCGAGCAGGTGCTCTGTGTCCTGGTCCACGACAAACTGATGCTTCAATTCGAAGTGAAAATTGCCCACTCCCAGGCGGCTCGTGACCGTGCCTTTGCCGATGCTCCCGCGCGTGGACGATGCTCCCGCCCCACCTGGCGGAAGACCCGCCGTGTTGAAAAGGAAATTCGGGTACACATCCAGTTCGCTCATGTAGCCTATACCGAGCGCAAACCTCTGGGGCATGGCCAACGACCGGCTGTTTTCGCCCGGCTGAAGATACTCGTAGAACCACGGCTCGAAGTACCATGAACCCGGGGGTTCGACTTCGGCGGTGCCCGTGAAGTTGGGGCCGCTTGAAGGCGGTCCCCAGGCAAATGCTTTGGGGCTCCCTACGAGCGCCGATATCACAACAGTAACCGCGCAAAAGATTTTAAGACCTGCGGGCATTGGGAGATTCCTGAAGTTGAGGTGAAGGCGCCGCGCGATTCGGTTCAAAAAAGGGTCATGCGTGGACGTCCGCTGACCGGCGCAAGTCGCGAGCGCACCATCTGCCGGCCTCTTACCAGCCATCGTTGACGGCAACTCCGGCGGCCATTATGAAAATCGTCGCCCTTGAGCAGCGTGTTGCTTTCCACCCAGCGGGCGGACAGGCGGCCCTCTTTGTTGGTATTCCAGGTCATCGTGAGCATGGCCGTCACCTCCGGTGTTCATCTCGACTGCTTGTGTTCTCCTGCGTTGAAAGCGTTGGTTTGTAACCATTAATCGCTGGTGTGAAGGGGACCGTGACAGGTCGCCCTTCAATGCGCGACGCGCTTGAATGCTTGCGCGAGACCCAGAAAGTGATACACGACGAGTCCGATCATCAGGATCAGATAAACTCGCAGTGCGATTAGTGACAGCCGCACGCTAAGAGTCATTGGCATACGACCGAGCGCCGAGACGTCGCGCTTTTCTTCGGGGAGATCGTCCAGCGGATGCACCACCAGGAACGCGTCGCGCTTCTCATTTTTCGTACGGGTTCGCATTGGGGTCGTTCCTTTCGCGGCATACCACAGTTTCGCTAGCCTTGCGGAAACAACTCGGGCGCCACGACCTGGGCCGCAAGAATGAGTGACAGAACGAAGAGGACCATGATGATCGTCCAGTTAATCCAGTTGTTCCAACTTTTGTTGGCGAACTCCGGCCCGAGCAGCTCGCGGTCGTTCAGCAGGAGTTGGAGAAAGATGATCGCCGAAGGCAGCATCACTCCGGCGAGCACCTGGACGCTGAGTATGATCAGTTGAAGCGGGGCTCGTGGGATCAGGACAATCGCCGCCGCCAGTGCGACGCAAACCAGATAGACCAGGTAGAAGCCGGATGCGTCACGGAGCGGAAGCTGCAAGCTGTGGGGCCAGCCTCTCACCTCGGCATAGGCCCAGGCGCTCGACAGCGAGATTGCCGTGGTTCCAAGCACGGCGGCATTCAGCATGAGGAGCAAAATCGCGGTTTCGACCCCGACGCCGGCGAAAGCGCGAATGTCGACCGCCATTTGTGCCGGATCGATGAAGGCCAGGGCGCGCATCTTCGATGCATTGCCGGCGATCTCCATGCAGGCGGCGACCACGATCGTGAATACCGCTCCGGCCAGAGTGTCGAGACGCGCCCACCGCAGATCGGAGAATCTCAGCCGCTTGTCGGCCACGCAGCTCTGCTGGAAGAACAGCTGCCAGGGCGCGATCGTGGTCCCCACGATCGCTATGATCAGGAACACGAAGCTCGCGGTGATCCCGCTTTGCGGGACAGATGGTATCAGTGAACTGCGGATTATCTCGTTGACGGGCGGTCGCAGGCACCAGGCGACCGCGAGCCACGTGGTGTCCAGAAGGCAGAGGGCGACCACGATCCGCTCCCATCGCCGATAGCTGCCAGTTGCCACCAGAAGGGTGAGAGCGACCGCTGATAGTGGCACGCCAAAGCGCGGATCAACGCCGAGTTTGGAAAGTGCGAGTGCGATGGCCGCGAACTCGGTCACCAGTGTGAGGAAGTTCACGAGCAGCAGATCGGACAGAGAGAAGAGCCCCCACCATTTGCCGAATCGCTGATAGATCATGGCGGCGTGGCCCTGTCCGGTCGCGATCCCAAGCCGGACGACCATCTCCTGAACGAAGTACGTCATTGGCAGCAGGATGAGCAGGACCCACAGCAGGTGCGTGCCATACTGCGCTCCGGCCTGTACGTAGGTCGAAACCGCGCCGGCGTCGTTGTCGGCCTCCATCACGATGAGGCCAGGGCCAAAGACCATCAGGAAGGTGACGAGATTGCGCGCCCAAAGGCTGCGCACAGCCCAGCCTCGCGGAGCGGTCGTCTGGTCAGGGATTTGGATGGTCAAGTTTTTCAGGTTGCTTGCCGGCATGACTGTCCTCGCGTTCGCGTTCTACATCGGCGCCTTTTCTGCGTTCATTTGGGTTTTGCAGCGGTTCCCCAAGTTCGACGCGCATGAGACGCGGCTCAAGCGCGGCGCCAGGGCAGTGCCCACGCCGCAACGCTGCTTCAGGCGAGCTTTTCGCTCTTGCCAGCAGCAGATTTGCGGAGGACAGTGCTTCGCCGGTCGCCGGTTCGCAGCCTCGACGAGGGATGCCTGCGTCCGGTGACCCAGTTTTTCGATGTGTGGAAAGAGTTGGGCGGGTCAGAAATGTGCGACTGATGAAGAACTATTCTAACCGGTCCGTATCAATCCGCATCGATCGGAAGTCGCTCCCTGCTACTTGGGGGTTGGTCGTCACTACTCCGCATAAAATCTCCTCAGATTTGCCACAAACGAAAAAAGCCCCTTCCTTTGAATGAGGAAGGGGCCACCTGACCTTCTGGCCGTCCAGATCAACGGCCGACGAAGGGTCCGTTCCTCACTCGTTCAAGCTTCAGCACCGCGCACCGTAAGAGGCCGGACGGCCTCAGCCACGTTAGGGAACCCCTTAATCCGGAGATCCCTGTTCTACCCGCTCCGCAAGCGTCTCTCGACACTGTGGGGCAGTGGCTTGTGTGTCGCGCGGGAGCCTCGCCTACCGAGGACTAATCCCTATTTGCGGGCAACTCGGCCAAACCGGCCGAGCCGCCGCTGCCGGATTGATGCCCAACCGCGGGCTCAGTCCATTTGCAGCGGCTACAGTACCCGGCTAAGGTATATACCCGCTGGGGGTATCAGAGTCAATGCCGCATACGGTTCGAGACAAGGAAAAGCTTATCAATCGGGTCCGCCGCATTCGCGGCCAGGTCGATGCGGTCGAAAAAGCGCTGGACCAGGAACAGGACTGCTCCGAGATACTGCACGTAATCGCGGCGTGCCGCGGCGCAATCGACAGCCTGATGGCCGAGGTACTTGAGGGACATATCAGGCTTCATTTGATCGATCCCGACCACAGGCCCACATCCGCGCAGTCCAAGGCAGCGCAAGACGTGATCGATGTACTCAGAACCTATCTGAAGTGACAACCGGAGCGAGCCTATCGCGCTGATCATCATGTTTTTCGTATTAATCGCCGAGCTGCTCGAATCTCGCCTTCGTTGACACCGTGGTTCTGGATAAGACCGGAACCCTGACGCTGGGAAACCCGGAAGTCGTGGCGATTCACGCCCGGCCAGGTGTTACCGAGCGCGAACTGCTCGAAGCGGCAGCCACGGCGGAACGGCTCTCGGAGCATCCGGTGGCCAAGGCGATCCTTAAAAGAGCTGTTGAGTTGCACTGCGCAATCCTGGAACCGTCGCGATTCGGGCGCTTCCCCGGCAAAGGAGTTGTCCGCACGGCGGACGGCGATGAAATTGTGGTTGGCAGCCCGGCGCCAACTGGCTGAGCGGGGAGTAATTCCGCCTGGCTCGTCAAGTCGTCGCGACCGCTCATCCGGAGTGATGGTGGCACGCGGCTCGCGAATACGCGCCTAGTTCCTTCGCACGTTGCGGAACGGGCCGGTGTCGAATCGCGGCTCTTTGGGCAGCTCCAGCACGCGCTCGGCTATGATGTTGCGCTGGATTTCGTCGGTCCCGCCCGCAATGGACACTGCGGGAACGGAGACGAGAATTTCTGCGATTATCCCCTCGCGCGGGCTCTCGCTGCCGGTGAGCATCGCTTCGGTGCCGGTGATCATCGTGTGTACCCGAGAACATCCGCGCGCGACGTGGCTCGCAGCGAGCTTGCCGAGAGAGCCCTCGGGGCCTTGCGGGCGTCCCTGCTGCTGGGCGGCGCGGGCGCGGCGTGCCGTCCATTCGGCCGATTTCGCGAGGATCATCAGCTTGGCGATTTCCTGCCGTATGTACGGATCCTTGTTCGCGCCCGTCTCTTTCGCCCGCTCGATAATCAGGTCCACGCGGCCCGCGCGCTGCGGATACCATTTGTAGGGCTCATTGGCCTTTTCGGCCTCCGCCCTTTCCTCGGCGTGGATTCTGCCTGTGCGCGTTTCGCGATTTCGCGGCGGTGGAAGGCCGTCCGCTCCGCGACGCTCATGCATCAGCGTCGTCATCGCGACTTTCCATCCCTCGTTGACGCGGCCGACCAGGTTCTCCTGCGGAATCTTCGCATCGGTGAAGAACACCTGGTTGAACGATGCGTGACCGTTCATCTGCCGAAGCGGGTGCACATCGACGCCCGGCTGCTTCACCTCGATTATGAAGTAAGAGAGCCCTTCATGCTTGGGCGCATCCCAGTCGGTGCGCGCGAGGAGCAGGCCGTAGTCCGCATGATGCGCGCTCGTGCTCCACACCTTCTGCCCATTGACGATCCAGAAATCTCCCTGCAGGTCCGCGCGCGTGGTGGCGCCGGCCAGGTCGGAGCCGCTTCCCGGCTCGCTGAAGAACTGGCACCAGTTGTCTTCGCCGGTCAGGATCCGGCGCAGGAATTTTTTCTTCTGCTGATCGGTTCCGTGTTCGAGCAGCGTCGCCGCCGCGAGCAATCGCACGCCCGAGTTGGCCGCGCGGACCGCGCCAACATTGGCGAATTCCTCTTCCACGACCCGCGCCAGCGGATGCGACAAGCCGCGGCCGTACCACTCCCTGGGCCATTGCGGCATACCCCATCCCGAGTCCGCGAGCTTGCGGCGCCACTCGACCAGCGGCATGTCGGGATTCCAGTTGTCGCTAAGCCACTGGCGAACTTCCGCACGAACTTCGGCTTCGGTGACGTTGCTCATCGATCAGACTCCCCAGCGCTGCATCAAGAGTTCCCGATGGTAGCTCGGCTGACCGAGGAACAACTCCGAGCTCTTGGCGCGCTTGAACCATAGATGCGTATCGTTGTCCCAGGTGAAGCCGATGCCGCCGTGAATCTGGATACATTCCGCCGCGCTATGGAGGTACGTCTCCGATGCGGCTGCTTTTGCGAGGCTGGCGAGCGCGGGCCATTCTGGATCATCAACAGCGGCCGCCTGGGCCGCGTAATATGCAGCCGATTTCGCCAACTCCACCTCAAGCAGCATATCGGCGAGCTTGTGCTTGAGCGCCTGAAACGATCCGATCGGGCGTCCGAACTGCACCCGCAGCTTTGAGTAGCTTACCGCCGAATCGAGCATCGTCTGCGCGCCCCCGACCATCTCATTGGCGAGCGCAATCGCTGCTTGATCAAGAGTACGGAGAATCGGCGTCGCGCCCGTATCGAGGCTGCCCAGCAACTTCGCGTGAGCGCCGCGAAAGTCGATGCGTGCGATTTTGCGTGTTGGATCCATCGATTCAAGGAGGCGTCGCTCCACACCGCGCGCGTTCGCATCAACCGCGAAGAGCGCCAATCCCTGGAGTCCCGCGGTTCCCGGCATACGCGCGGCCACGATGAGCAGATTCGCGATGTGGCCATCCACGACGAAACTCTTGACGCCGTCGAGCCGGTAACCGTCCGCATCAGGCGTGGCGACCACCTTGATACTCGCCGGGTCCCAACTGCCATCGGGCTCGGTAATCGCGAGCGTCGCCAGCCGCGCGCCGTTCGCGATGTCCGGCAGCAGCGCCGATTTGTCCGCGTCGGTGCCGGCGTTCATGATTGCATTCGCAGCGAGCACCGCGGTCGAGAAATAGGGTGCGCACAGCAGCGCGCGGCCCATCTCCTCCATGACGATTCCAAGCTCGACCGCCCCAAATCCCGCGCCGCCGTATTCTTCCGGTATATGGATTCCGGGAAGCGCGAGCTCTTCGCTCATCCGGCGCCACACTGCCGGGTCGTAACCCTCGGGAGTGGCCATCAGGCGGCGGACTTCCGTGGTCGGAGATTTGTCGGTAAGAAATCGCCGAACCGCGGAGCGAAACTGCTCCTGTTCATCAGTAAAGCCGAACTGGATGTGCGGCGCAGAGGCCGCTGTAGACGGTCGCGGTGTGCTCATCGCATTCAGGCATACCGCCGGAAGACGCCCATCCTCAAGAGATCGCGTGATTCTCGCGAAGGCGGCGGATTTCGTCGCCGCTGTATCCCGCCCACGCCGGAATTTGCCCGGTATTGTCTCCAATCAGAGCTGCCGCCCGGGGAAACGCATGGCTTCTCGAAGGCGATCGGGAATTTTCCGGCGAAAGGTCAAGAGCCATTTCGGATCTTCTCCTCGAGTGCATTATGCATCTTTGTTGAAAATGCGCGCATACGTCTTCTGAGTGGCTGCGGCCCGATCTCTCGCCGCGCGCCGTTCCTCGGGCGTGCCCATGTTTTGGATGGTCGTGCGTTCAAGCTTGAGCGCCTCGGCCAGGGGCAGATCGGCGCCGTGGTTGATGAGGAATTTCGCCGCTTTGAGCGCGTAGGCGGCACGTTCGATAAGCACGCGTGCGAATTGCTCGCACGTGGCCATCAGGTCTCCAGCCGGCACAACCTTGTTCACGAGCCCGACGCGGTAGGCGTCGGCGGCGCTCCACGGCAGTCCGCTCAAGATCATTTCCTTCGCGATTCCGGGGCCGACCAGGCGTGGAAGCCGTTGAGTACCTCCTCCGGCCGGCAGCTCGCCAAAGCGAATTTCCGGAAGACCGATCGTCGCGGTGTCCGCGATAACGCGGATATCGCATGCCAGCGCGATCTCGCATCCGCCCCCCATCGCCGCGCCGTTGATCGCGGCGATAACCGGCGCCCGCGATTCTTCGAGTGCGCTGAACAGGTCGCGGCGCGGCGAATCGCCGGAGGATTGGCGCTCGCCGCCGCCCTTTGCCCGCTCGCGGGCGCGTTCCGCAAAATCGCGCAGATCGGCGCCGCCGCAGAAATGCTTGCCGCCTGCCCCGGTCAGGATGACGACTCGATATTGAGGATCGTTTTCAACCGTCTCCATCGCGCTGACCACGTCGTGCATCAACTGAAAGCTGATCGTGTTAGCGCGCTCAGGCCGATTGAGCGTCAGGTAGCCGATACCGTCCTTGTGTTCGAGAATGATTGTCTCGTATGCCACGGGTCTCTCCACGAATCGTCTACATCGTAAAGGAGTAACCGCCATTCACCGGAAAGGTCTGGCCGGTGATCCAACTGGACGCGTCGGAACTCAGGAACAGGATCATATTTGCGGCGTCTTCCGGCTCGCCGATCCGCTTGATCTGATACACCTTGAGAATCCGCTTGACCGCCTCGGGATCGGTAAGCCCCCGCTCGATCGCGGGAGTCCGCGTCGCGCCGAGCGCGACGCAGTTCGCGGTGATATTCGCGCGGCCGAGGTCCTTTGCGACGGCGCGCATGAAGCCCGCCGCGGCTGCTTTCGCGCCGGAATAGATTTCAAGATGCGGCTCACCCACGCGGCCCGCGTCAGAGATGACGGTGACGATCTTGCCGTATTTGTTCGCAATCATCTGCGGTCCCGCGACGCGCACGCAGTTGAGCACGCCGAACAGGTTGGTCGCGAGAAACGGCTCCCAATCCTTGGGCTCCTGCTCCCAGAAAGGCTTGCGCGCAACCTTGGCCGGATCGGGCCCGGCGTTGCCGGCGTTGTTCACGAGGATATCGACCTTGCCGAACTTCGCGCGCGCTTTCTCGAACATTTCGCTGACGGACGCGAAACTTGTCACGTCGCACTGGACCGGCAGCGCGTTGACCCCAAGTTTCTCGACCTCCGCCGCGACCGCTTCGGCCCGTTCCAGGCGAAAATCGTTGACGACCACGCCGGCCGCATTGTTCTCCGCGAATCGAAGCGCGACCGCGCGACCGACTCCCTGTCCCGCGCCAGTCACCAGTCCGACCCGTCCGCCCAGATCCAGGATGTTTTTGCCCACAACAATTCCTCCTTTTTTTTTCAGACCAGCACGCCGGTTTCCTTGAGTTCGGCAATCTCGCGATCGCTCATTCCGCATAGCTCCCGCAGGATTTCGACGCCGTGCTCGCCGATCCTCGGACCGCGCCGCGTCTGCGCAAGCGGGGTGCCTTCGAAAGATGATCGAGGACCTTCGATTTCAGCTTCGCCGAACTCGGGATCCTCGATTCGCCGCAGGTGATTCAGGTGTCGCAAGTGGGAATCGCGCGCGAGGTCCCCCGCCCGCGAGACGACATGCGCTGGCACTCCAGCCCCCTGCAACATTGTTTCGGTTTCCTCGGCGTCGCGCGTCCGCGTCCATTGCGATATCGCGCCGTCGATCGCTTCGCGATTGCGCAGCCTGCCGATCAGCGTGTCGTATTTCGCATCGGCCAACGCAGCGCCGATCGCCTCGCGCAATCTACTCCAGTGTGCGTCCGCG
>JAJYMR010000172.1 GCA_021786815.1 Deltaproteobacteria bacterium | reverse complement strand
CTGGGGGCTTCGTTTGTTGAAGTCCTCGAGCACGATCTGGGGCAGATTGCTCGGGCTGTCGGTCTGGTAGAAACCGCCGCCGCCGTATTTTGCGATCGCCTGGAGCAGCGGGATGTTGGCTTCGCGACCGATCGCGACCGTCGAGATGCTGATGCCGAGGTCGTGATGCATCGAGGACACCAGGCTGTAGTACATGTCGGCGGTGCCGCCGGTCTCGCCGTCGGTCAGGATGACCACGTGCTTCATCGAGGCTGTCGTCTGGGCGAGCGAGCGGTCGGCCTGTTCGAGTGCGGGAAGCAGAAAGGTGCGTCCCTGGGCGCGCAGCCGGTTTATCATCTGATCCAGGTAAGGTTTGCTCTGGCTCAGCGGTTCGAGCGGCACGACGACGAAGGGCTGCGAATCGAATCCGATCACGCCGAGGAGATCGTTGGGCTTGAGCGAGTGGGTCACGGTTTCGGCCGCGGCCTTCGCGTAGTTGAGCTTGTTGTTGCGGCCCATCGAGCCCGACTTGTCGATGATAAGAATCAGGGCGCTGGTGAAAACCTTGTGCTGCGGCGGCTTCATCGTGACGGGGATTATTCCGGCGAGCGGGCTTGCCTGATAACCGCCCAAGCCGAAGCTCCGGTCGCCGCCCACCATCGCGAGCGAGCCGCCCTGCTCGACGTAGGAAACCATCGCGCTCTGCGCCGCGGGCGAAAGCCGCGAGCGTTCCAGGTTGTTCAGGATTACCGAGTCGTAGCCCTTGAGGTTTCCGCTCCACTCGCCGTTTGCGACCGTCACGACATCGGGTTCCAGCCCCATCCGGCGCACGACGGTCGCGAGGTACGACGCGTCGCGCTGCGTGTCAGTCAGGATGAGGACCTTGCGATGCGCACCGACGCCGACCCATTCCTCGAGCGAGTCGTTCTCGCGGTAGATGTCGGTTGCGGGGTCGTCCGGCGTGAAGACCGCCTTGTACGATTCGAGCGCGACGGTCTGCGGCTTTACGGTGAAATCGACGCGCTCGGTGCCGGGTTGCAACGTGACCTTGCGCTGCTCCATCAGCGCGTCGCCACGGTAAACCTCGATTGTGCCTTGCACGGGCGCGCCGTTCAGGTTGTCCATCGTGACGCTCAACTGAAACGGCGCGGCCTTGGAGAGCGCCGGTGGCATCGACAGGTCCCGCATCGCGACGTCGGCGACCGAGCCCGGCCCGGGCGGCGTGAAGATATAGAGCCGGATATCGGCGGAGCGCAGCGCCGCAATCGCGCTTTCGGCGTTGCCCGCGTTCTGCCATCCGTCCGTGAGCAGAATCGCTGGTCCGCCGCGCGCCGCGGGATCCGCGGCAAGGCGCGCAAGCGCGACGGCGAGGTCGGTCGCCTTCGGGTCGCAGTCGTGGCATCCGCTCGGGCTGTTGAGCATCGCCTGGGTGGCGCCAACCGTTGAGCCTATCGCCTTGCCGGCGAAGACGATCGCCGGGTCGTCGGACCTGAGCTTGAGTTCCTTGCGCAGAAGCTCGTCGTCCCATCCGCGCATCGCGGTCGTGATACTCGCGGAGGCGTCAACCACGACCGGACGCGTGGTGCCCGTGGTGCGCATCACCTTGCGCGGTCCGGCCATCGCCAGGATGAACAGCGCGAGCGCAATCGCCCTCATCAGCGGCGCGAACAGCGCGCGTATCGAGCGCAGATTCGCCACCGCCCAGAGCAGCACCAGCACCGGCACCGCGAGCAGGTCGAGCGCCCATGGACGCGCGAGGCTCACGCCTGTGATGAAGTCCGCGAAGTTCAACGCCTATGCACCCACGGCGCTCCGGCGGCGATAAACCGCAAACCCTTCGAGCGCGAGCAGCGCCAGGATTGCCGCGAAAAGATAAATGGTAAGCGGAGTCTTCTCCGTAACCGTCCGGGCCTTCTGTGCGGCCGCGTGGCTCTCGATCTTGAGCGGCGCGGCGCTCAGCAGATCGGAGGCTCCGGGATCGGAAAAGTTGACCGCTCGAAACGTAGTCTTGCCGCCCGTGCCGGCGAGCTTGTACACGCCCTGAGACGCGTCCTGGGCGAAGAGCGTACCGGGCCGGGCCGCGACTTTTTCTCCCGACGGCAACGTCACAGTCTCGATACCCGCCGGAACCAGCCACGGCTGCCCGGTGCGATATCCGCCCGAGTTGGCGCCGACGCCGGCAAGGTAGCCGAGCACGTTGAGCGTCAGTATCGACATCGGGAGATTCTCTTTGCCGAGATAAGGGAACAGGTTGAAGCCGGTTGCGACGAAGCGATGGCCCTGGCGTTCGCCGCGCAGCAGGAGCGCGCCTTCGCGCCCGTCCAACACGGGCGCCATCCAGGGATGCACGCCGAAGGCCTCGCCCGCGTTGGGATTGAGCAGCCGGAAATTGACCGAGTAGGCGAGCGGATCGGTCGTTTTCCATCCGGTGATTTGCGCGCTTTTCACCGGGACGGTCTGAAAGCCGAAGACTGGATCGCCCGGCGGCGGCATCACCAGCAGCGAGTTGACCGAGGGCATCTCCTTCGGCACCGCGTACTCGAAAATCGCAACGTCGGCGCTCGAAAGCTCGTGCGGCGAAAACGCGTCGGGCGCAACCGTGGTCACCGAGACGCCCGGAATCGAGGCGAGGCCCCTTGCGTCGTCGGGCGTGGGACTTACGAACAGAATCGAAACCGATTTGACGGAGCCGGAAGTCGCGTAGGCGACGTTGTCGAGCGGGAATCCGTCCGAGGGCGTGAGTTCGGCGCGATAGACGTTGGCGGAGGCGAGCGAGGGAAACTCGACCGCCCCGGTCGCGCCCGGCTCGAGATTCGATTGCGCACTGCCAAGCCGTTTGCCGTCGCCGCTTATCGTGACCGTGAGCGTTTGCGGCGCGGGGCTGAAGTTCGCAACCGTGATTCGCGCGTGAAGCGCCTCGGCGCCGAACGATTCACGCCGGAGCGTGAACGAGGCTATCGCGAAGTTCTGGACCGGATCGCCGACCGTAATCGCGGTGATTCCGGGCGGCACGGGCGGTGCAAGCGCGCGGGCTCCGGCGAAAATCACTTTCGCATAGCGCTTGTCCGAGGAAAGCTCGGTCAGCAGGTTGACGAGCGCGCCCGGGTCCAACGGCGCGTCGGTCGCCGCGGCTTCGCCGACTACCGAGCGAGCCTGAGAGAGCGCGAGCCGCGTGGCGTTCACCTGATGGGGCTCGGGCGAGGTCAGATAGACCGTGACGGCGGTGGTATGCGGCAGCGTCGAAAGCATCGCGCCGAGTTCCTTCTTCGCCTTGTCCAGGCGCGTGCCGCCCGAGGCCGTTCTGGCCTGCATCTGGGCCGAGTTGTCGAGCACGACCGCGATCGGGTTTTCGTGCCTGACCACGTACGGCTCGGCCATCGCAAGCACGGCGAGCGTCAGGATGAGCAGCTCCAGGAAGAAGGTCCAGCTGAAGCGCGGACGGCCTCCGAACCGCTCGCGGCGCATCGCGTGCAGCGCCCGGAAAGCGAGCACGCTCGAGACCGTGACCCGCGACGCACGCTCGCGGGCAAGGTAGGCCAGCGCCAGCGCCGGCACCAGCGCAAGGAAGACGAGCGCGCCCGGATTCAGCAGTCCCATCGCGACGTTCTAATGAGCGAGCCCAAGGTCTGCGACCGCGCGCAGGAAGAAATCCTGGAAGCTGCGGTTGGTCGTGTACAGCGCGTAATGCATTCCGCGTTTGAGGCAGAACGCCTTTATCTCACGCGAAAGCCTAAGCAGGGTCTGATGATATTGGTCGCGCTCCCGCGCGCCCATCGAGACCCGCACCTGCTCTCCGGTTTCCGCGTCCACCACTTCCACGTCTCCTGAAAGCCCCTGGCCGGACAGCTCGCGCCCGCCGAGCACCTGCACGGCCGTCACATCCATGGTTGCGGCGGTGAAAAGCCCAAGCCCGTGCGTGACCACGTTCGGCATCATCAGGAAATCGGAAATCACAAAGCACTTGCCCGCGCGTCGAATCGCGACGAGTTCCTTGGCCAGCGCCGAGGCCAGATCGATCTGGCCGCCGGGCTTGACGGCGCGCAGACGCTCGGCCAGTTCGACGATCCGAGGGCGCCCGTACATGAAGACCGGCGCCGGCTGCGGACCGCTGCCGCCTAGCACCCGGAGCATCACGCGGTCGCCCGAGGCGAGCGCCACGTATCCGAGCGCGAGCGCTATCAGCGTGGCGCTCTGGAACTTGCGGTCGCCCTCCGGATAAGCCATCGAGGCACTCGCGTCGAGAAAAATATAGGTGAGGAGGTCTTCTTCCTCCTTGAACAGCTTGATGTAGAGCTTGTCGGAGCGGCCGTAGAGGCCCCAGTCGATATAGCGGAAGTCGTCGCCGGGCGAGTAGTGACGGTAATCGCTGAATTCGAGCGAGGAGCCGCGCTTGGGCGAAAGATGGGAGCCCTTGCCCATCCCCGCGTATTGCTGGCGGGTCCGGATGCGGAGATCCTCGAGCCGCGCCAGGAACGAGGGAGTAAGCTCGTCAGGTAATCCGGCCATCGGTTAAGCGGGATGCCGCTTCAGGCGTTTGCGCGCCTGCTCGAGCAGGTTCTCGGCCGTAACGTTTTCGGCCTCGGCCTGGAAATTTCTGAGCAGGCGATGGCGCAACGCGGGAACCATCGCGTCGTCGATGTCCTCGAAGCTGACGCTCACCCGTCCGTCGAGAAGCGCATTCACCTTGCCGCACATGATAAGCGCCTGGGCGCCGCGCGGGCTCGGCCCGAACCGCAGATACTGGGAAATCTCCGGGCTTGCGGCCTGGCTGTTGGGCGTGCAGGCGGTGATTAACGAGATGATGTAGCGCTCGACCGGCTCGGAGACGATCACCTCGCGCACGAGCGCCTTCAGTTCCTCTATCTTTTTGGGCGCTGTCGCGGGCTCGAAAATCGACTGCACCTTGTAAGCGGTCGAGCCCGTCGTACGGTTCAGGATTTCCCTGAGTTCGTCCGGCTTCGGCGAGCCCATGATGACCTTGAACAGAAAGCGGTCCATCTGGGCCTCGGGCAAGGGATAGGTGCCTTCGAGCTCGATCGGGTTTTGCGTCGCCAGCACGATATAGGGCGGGTCGAGCCGGTAGGTCTGTCCGAACACGGTAACCTGCCGCTCTTCCATCGCCTCCAGCACGGCGGATTGGGTCTTGGGCGTGGCGCGATTGATCTCGTCGCCCAGCACGACGTGGGCGAAAATCGGGCCGGGCTTGAAGACGAACTCGCGGTGTCCGTTAACCTCGGTGAGCACCTGGGTGCCGATGATATCGGCGGGCATCAGGTCGGGCGTGAACTGGATTCGCTTGAAGCTAAGCCCCAGGACCTCGCTCGTGGTTTTCACCATCAAGGTCTTTCCAAGGCCGGGCACGCCTTCGATGAGGACGTGTCCGCCGCAGAACAGGGCGGTCAGGAGTTTCTTGACGACCTCCTGGTGGCCTACGATTACCCGTTCGACCTCGTTCATCGCGCGCGCGAAGACGCGCCGAAACTCGGCAACGCGTTGGTCGGGTGATTGTTGGGGAGCCGCTCCCATCGATTCTCCTTCCTTACCGGATCAAATCGCGATAACGCGGCGGCACGAGCTGCCGTTCCTCGGGCGGGAGGTTTTCCCGCGTCGGGGCGAGCGGTGCGTTCGTGTAAGGCGTGGTGGCTCTGGGCCGCCCGGTGTCGATTACCGTTTTTCCTCCGCCGCTGGAAGGGCTTGAGGAGGGAATTCGAAACGTTACGTATCGCGCGTCCTGGATATTGAGCGCGGCGCCCTTCGCGCCGGGCTTGTAAAAACGCTCATATTTGGCCGGCGCGGGGAATTCGCCGAGATGGGTATCGCCGATACTGGTGCCTTTTTTGGCGCTTTGGCCGTGGGCGGTGGAATTCGGCGATTTTTTTGCGCCTGTCTCACCCGGTTTGGGAATTTGGCCGTTGCCCTTTTTCTTTTTGCCACCCTGCAAATCGGGCCGGTTGCCCGGAATCGGAGCATTTCCGCTTTTTTCCTCGGGCGACGGCTTGGTGCCGGATTTCTTCTGCGATTCCTCTTTGGTCTGCACCAGCGCCTCGGCTTTCGAGAGTTCGTTGCCAAGTTGCAGGGTTGCGTTCTTTTCGCCCTTCTTCTTGGCGCCCTGCCCGCCGCTGGAAGCCTGACCGCCTTTGCCGGGACCCTTGCCTTGCCCCTGTCCCTGCCCCTGACCTTCGCCCTGACCCTGGCCTTTGCCTTTGCCCGACGCGTTGGCCGAGGTTTGTGCGCTGCCAGCGCCGCCAGCGGCCTTGGATTTTTCGGAGCCATTCTTTTGCTGCTGGTGCTTCTCGAGATCGCGCATCGCGGTCTGAAGGCGCTTGAGCTTTTCCTTGGGCGGCAGCTTGGAATTCATCAGGTCCTGCGCAGCCTTGCGGACCGATTTTGCCAGCGCCTGGTCTTCCGGAGTGGTTGCGCTGCGCTCGAGTTCGCCGGCGAGCCGTTCGAGCCGTATCGCGGTTTTCTGAAGCTGCGTCGGCGGCTGGACCAGCGCCAGCATCGCAAGCCCGAGCGCCACTGCAAGCCCGGTCGCGTACAGCGACGAGCGCTTCAGCGAATCGCGCACCTCGAAACGGAACAGGTTGCGAGGATCAACTCCCGAAAGCGCGGCCATCACGTTGCGCCACAGAAGGGGGAACAGCGAGCTTCGATGCTCCTTGACCGATTCCGGGGTTTCAGGGCCGGAAAGGCCAGCGAGCGTCACGATCTGCTCGTGTGCGCCGAGGCGAGCGTCGAGCCGCGCGGCGGCAGCGACGAAATCGTTGGCCTTGCGATAGCTTCGCCATCCGGCCACGGCCGCGCCAAGCACCATCGCGGCGCCGGTCGCAGCGAGCGCAAGCCGCGTCGTTTCAGCGATAGCGGGGTCGAGCAGGTATCCGAGCCGCTCCCAGGTTATCGTTCCAATTGCGGGAAGGAAGGCCGCGAGAAGAATCGCGGTTGCCGCGGGAGCCAGGAAATAGGCTATCGCTCGCACCGCCGCCACGCGGGCCAGTCTTGAGCGGGCGGAGGAGATAATTTGAACCGGGTTGACGGACACGAGCCTATAACCTATCGGCGACGGCCGGCGCTTCCAACACCGGAGCGCGACGCCCCAGCGCGAGCGTCATGCTTGAGCATCGCGATCGCTCGCAGATGCTCCTGGTAGGTTCGCGAGAAGATGTGCGTGCCGTCATCGCGCGCGACAAAATACAAATAATCAGTATTGGCGGGATACAGCGCTGCCTCTATGGAACTCAGTCCTGGATTGGCTATCGGCCCCGGCGGCAGCCCGGTAAAGTCGTAGGTGTTGAAAATCGATCGGGTTCGCACCGCCAAGGCCGCAGGCTTCTTTTCTCCTTCGAGACTATACTCAGCCGTCGGGTCGGATTGAAGCGGCATACCCAGCCGAAGCCGGTTGTAGAACACACTCGCGATAAGCTTGCGCTCGCCCGGCGCCTTGGCTTCCTTCTCTATGATAGAGGCCATCGTCACCAGCTTTCGCGGCGTAAGCCCGAGTTCGAACATCCGCTCCTCGACCCGCGGCGTCAGCACCTCGTAAAACCGCTCAAGCATCGCGCCCAGAATATCGCTCACCGTCGCATGAGGAGGAAAGCGGTAAGTCGCCGGAAACAGATAACCCTCGGCGCCGAGCGGTCCGAAGCCAAGCGCGTCAACCAGCGGTCCGCGCCGCGCCGCCGTTTCGAAGCTGGAAGGGCAGGCCAGGCCTGCCTCGCCCAGGCGCTCGGCTATCTGATGCACGGTAAGGCCTTCCGGAACCGTGACCGTCACGACCAGGAAGTCGCCACGAACCAGATGGCGCATCACGGCGGGAATCCGCTCGCCACCTTTGAATGCGTATTCTCCCGGCAGGACGCGGCGCGCGGTGCCAGAAAGCTCCGCGTAGAGCATCAGGAGCGCGGAACTTCGAACCACGCCGGCGCGCTCGAGACTTTCAGCGACCGCGCGAAAGGATTCGCCCTTTTCGATCGTCACGAGCCGCGCGCGCGCAAAGACCGGCGGCGAGCCAATCCAGAAGTAATCGAACGCGAGCGCCGCTCCCAGGCAAATCGTGCCGGCCGCGAGCAAGGCGATCAGCAATTTTTTCCTTCCACTCAATCGAGCTATTCGCTCATCGCGCGATCAATCGCCCGCAAATCCGTCACCGAGGGCTGCCCGACTCCGAGCATATCCGGCCTCGCAGCGGTTTTCAGCCACTCGGCGGAAGACGGCGCTTTTTCGCGTCAAACCATGTTTCGAGAATTACCGCTGCGGCAATAGCATCGATTTGCCGCTTCTTTTTGCCGCGCCCCGCCGGCATTACGCCCATCCGCTCGCGTGCTTCGAAGCTTGAAAGGCGTTCGTCCTGCAATTCGACGGCCACGCCGGTAGCTTCCTCAAGCCGATTGGCGAAGCTACGCGCGCTACGCGCCATTTTGCCTTCCGTCCCGTCCATGTTGAGTGGCAGTCCGACGATCACGCGATCAACTTCGCGGGAGACGAGGATACGGCGGATGGACTCGATGTCATCCGAAAGAGAACGACGTTCGATAATGGTAAGAGGGTGAACGAATCGACCCTCCGGATCCCCAATTGCAACCCCGATTCGACGCGTTCCGAGGTCTAAAGCTGCCACAGTCATGGAATGGTACGCACAATGCTACTAGGACCGGCCCAGAGCCGGAAAGGCTCTGGATAACCCGGCGAGCTTGAAAGCTGGAAGACCTTGATTTCCTTGAAAAAATCCCTTAAGGTGCGGCGCTGATGTCTGTTCGGGGAAGAGGTCTGTTGCCGCGAGCGCTTGCTGCAATCGTTGTTGCAATCGCGGCAACAATCGCATCGATGCACATCTACCTCGGGCAGCCAGAGCCATCCGAACCGGCGATCCAGCTGTCCGCAGGCACTCCTTCCGCCGATCAATACAGCGAACTTCCCGACACCGCACGCCCGGCGCCAGCCTCGGTGATTTTGCGGGCGCAGCTTGAGCGTACGGCCACCGTCGAACGTTACTTGATAGCGGCGGGGCTTAGCCGACCGCAAGCGCGCGAATGGGCCGCGCGGTTTCGCAGACTGTCCGGAACCTATCTGCTGCGCAAGGGGCACTGGCTCTCGGTATATAAGGATCCCGAGACTGGCGCTCTGCGCGGCATCAAGTACGACCTGAACGATCGCCAGCAGATCTCCGAGCGAACCCTTGGCGCCGACGTGCTTCGGGCTCACCGGCAGCCTATCGATTACGTTACCCGTTCGGTAAGCGTTGCGTTCGAGATTCTCAGAAACTTCCGCCAGGCCGCGTTGCACAATCACGTTCCGGCGCCGATAGTCGAGACGCTGGAGCACGCGCTCTCCGCGCGCCGTAACGTGGGGCGTCTTCCTCGCGGCTCGGCGGTCAAGCTGATTTACACGGAAGAGGTTAGCGGCGACGGCTCGTACCGGCTTCCCGGCCACGTCGAAGCCGCTGAAGTCGAGGCCAACGGCAGGGACACGATGCTGTTTGGTCTGGCGGGGCGCAACGGCGTGGTTCATCTCTATGACGCGAGGGGTGACGCGCTCGGGCCTCAGTTCCTGCGTTACCCGGTGCACTTCCGGTATATCTCATCCGGCTTCACTTACCATCGTTGGCATCCGATCCTGCATTGTTATCGTCCGCACGTGGGCGTGGATCTCGCCGCAACCCCAGGGACGCCAGTCAAATCAATCGCGGACGGCAAGGTTCTTACGGCTGGATGGTGCGGCGAGCTTGGCAATTGCGTCCGCATCCAGCATCGCAACGACATAATCAGCATCTACGGCCATCTGTCGCGCCTGAGCCCGGCGGCCCGCGTGGGGCGTTACGTGGGCATGGGCGAAGTGATTGGCTATGTTGGCTCGACCGGACTTTCGACCGGGCCCCATCTGCATTTCGGGATGGAAAAGAGCGGCCGATACGTTAATCCGCTCACCCAGACACTTGGCGTCAACCATCAGGTGTCGCCTCGGATGAAGGCGTTCTTCGATCGCCTCAAGCGGCGATATGAGACGGCGTTGGCAAAACTGCCCGACCTTGCTCATCCCTTCGCCTCGCATGAGGAGCGCGTGGCACGAACGCAAGCTTCGCCGCGCAGGTCCAGCCACAATTACCGCGTGAGCCTCAGGGTGCGCCGATGGCGCCGTTATCATCACCGCCTCCACGCTTTCCGCCGCCATCATCGCACTACCCACGCCGTTCATACGGTCGAAAACCACATTCGCAGCGTCCGCGCGATGTGACCGCGCGGCCCTCGGCCGTCGCATCTTCGGTTTCCGGATGGCAAAATCCCTTCGTCGGCCTGTCGCGAGCCGGCCGGCATTGTTTCGCTGACGCGCATGCGCGCGACGCTTGAAACCGATTTCTTCAGCCTGGCGCTTCCGCGCGCCATCGGCCATCGCGGCTCCGCCGGAACGCACCCGGAGAACACGATGCCCTCGTTCCAGGCCGCGGTCGAGGCTGGCGCCCGCTATCTTGAGCTCGACGTGCACATGAGCCGCGACGGCGAGCTCGTCGTCTCCCATGATGGCGCGCTCGAACGGATCTGCGGCCGCCCCGGAGCAATCCAGGAACTCGACTACACGGATATTGCGTCGGCCGACGCGGGCTTCAGCTTCACGTCCGACGGCGAATCTTTTCCGTTTCGCGGCAAAGGAATCAGGGTGCCGCCCCTGCGCGAGGTTCTTTCCGCATACCCGGCGATTCGGTTCGTGATCGAGGTAAAGCAGATCGAGCCGAGCGTGATTGCGCCGCTGCTGCGCGTGCTGGACGAGACCCGGATGCGCCGGATGGTGCTGCTCGCAAGCGAACATCAGACGCCTATCGACGAGACTCGCGCGCTCGCGCCCGGAATACCAACCAATTTTCCCTATCTTGAGGTCGCGGGATTTCTTCAGGCGATGGCCTCGCGCAGCACCGATTACAAGCCGCCTGGCGACGCACTTCAAATTCCGCCCGAGTACGAGTCGTGGCGGCTCGTGAGCCGCGAGACGCTCGAAGCCGCTCATCGGTTCGGCGTTGAGATGCACGTGTGGACCGTCAATGAGGAGGCCGAGATGCGCGAGCTGCTCGAACTCGGAGTGGACGGAATCCTGAGCGACTATCCAGCGCGTTTGCTCAAGGTAATCCGCGAGATGGGTCGCGCCTGAGCCGCAAAGCGGCGTTGTCGCGCTCGGCGATCCTTCGAACTGTCGGGCTTTCCTGTTTCATCGGCCGTTTGTTACGATCCGCGCACACCTTGTGAAAATCCGCGGGAGTTGGCTTCGATGAAACTCGACACTGGACTAATTGCGCGAAATCTCCGTGACGTGCCTCAAGTCGCCAGGGCCGCCGAAGAGGCCGGGTTCGACGCGGTGTGGACCGCGGAAGCAGGCGGTGACCCGTTTCTGCCGGCCGCACTGGCCGCGGAGCATACCAGTCGAATGAAGATCGGCACGGCGGTCGCGATCGCGTTTCCGCGAAGCCCGATGGCGACCGCGTACGTGGCGTGGGATCTGGCGGGGCTTTCGGGCGGTCGCTTTATCCTCGGCCTTGGCACGCAGGTCAAAGGCCATATCGAGCGCCGTTACAGCACGAGATGGGACGCTCCGGTGCCGCGCCTTCGCGAGTATATCGAGTCGCTGCGGGCGATCTTCGAATGCTGGGCGCGAGGCGGAACGAAACTTTCCTACCAGGGCAAGTATTACAACTTCTCGCTGATGACGCCGTTCTTCACGCCACCCCGGCACGAGCATCCGAATGTGCCGATCTACATCGCGGGCGTGAACGAGCACATCCTCAGGCTTTCGGGCGAGCTTTGCGACGGCCTGCAGGCGCATCCGTTCCACTCGCCCAAGTACCTCGCCGAATTCGTCCTGCCCAACGTGGACAAGGGGCTCAAGAAGCGCGGCCGAAACCGCAAGGACTTCACCGTCGCGACCACGGCTTTCGTGATCGTCGGACGAAACCGCGAAGAACAGGAAAAGGTGCGCGCGCAGGCGCGCCAGCAGATGGCCTTCTACGCTTCGACGCGGACCTACAAGGTCGTACTCGACATGCACGGATGGGGCGACGTGTCCGCCCGTCTCAACGAGAAGGCGGCCAAGGGCGACTGGACCGGGATGGCCAACGAGATCACCGACGAGATGCTCGACGCGTACTCCGTGACCGGCACCTGGGACGATATCGCCGATAAAGTGAACAAGCGCTACGAAGGCCTGCTCGATCGCGTGGCTTTCTACATGCCGTACCGGCCCGGGACCGACGAGGCCGAGTGGCGCAAGGTCGCCCGGCAGTTCAACGGCTGAACGTTTAGCCCGCGC
>JAJYMR010000087.1 GCA_021786815.1 Deltaproteobacteria bacterium | reverse complement strand
GAGTGCTCGGGATTGGGCGGCGCGGACCCGAACACCGGCTATTGCCTCAGTACGCTCACCGACACGCGCTTTCTCGATACGGCTACGCTGCTGCAGGACGGCAGCGTGCTGATCGCGGGCGGAAATGACGGTTCAATCGTCAACACCGCCGAAATCTTCGATCCGGTTTCAGGCGCCTTCGGATGCTCGTCGCTCGGCGGCGTGAATCCGAACACCGGCTTCTGCAACAACACCATGACCGACAGCCGGCAGAATCACACCGCCACGCTTATCGTGACCGGGCCAAACGCCGGCGACGTGCTGATCGCGGGCGGTCTCGACGCATCCGGCGTGGTTCTGCAGACCGCGGAACTGTTCAACCCCAATACCGGTACGTTCGTGTGCTCGGATGGAAGCAAACCCGGCGCCTCGGGATGCGCGGCTGCGATGACGAGCGCCCGCTACCTGCATACGGCGACGCTGCTCGCCCCGCCCTACGTAAAGGGCTCGATGGCTGGTGATATCCTGATAGCCGGCGGTGAGGACGGCAGCGGCACGGTGTTGTCCAGCGCAGAGATTTACGACCCGGTAGCGGGAACTTTCCAGGCTGTGGGACCGATGACCACGAGCCGCGCGCTTGCCTCCGCCGTGCTGATTACCTCGGGTCCCGCTAGAGGTCAGGTTCTAATCGCGGGCGGAGTTGACGATTCCGGCGACAGCCTGAACAGCGCTGAGCTGTTCAATCCGTCAACCGGCAAGTTCACCGCGACGAAAGGAGCCATGACCGTGGCGCGATCGTCGCTGGGCGCCGCGATGGTGCGGTAAACGGCGGTGCTCGAGACCGGCAAACCCGAGGTGCCATCGACCATGTCAAAGAACGCCGCTTTGGCCGCTGAATCGACGGCGCAAAGCTGCCCGCGATGCGGCGCCGAGGGTGCGCCGGGCGCCAAATTTTGCGGCGCGTGCGGAAATCCGCTCGGGAGCGCGGCGAACGATGGCGCGACGGCGCGTCACGGCCTGCTGTCCCGCGTTCCGATGCGCTCGCTTGGCGCGGTTGCCGTCGCATTCATGCTCGGCGGTGCTCTCACGGCGGCGTATCTCTCGAGGTCGGCGAGGCATCCTCGCTCGCCTGAGCCATCCCCGATGCGTCCGGCCGCGGCATTCCATGCCCAGGCCCTCCCGATGCCGCCTGGACATTTCCAGCCCGGGCTTCCTGGCGGGCATCCCGCCGTCGCCGGTCATCAGGTAAACGCCGTGGTTCTCGAGGCCGAAAAGCAGGCCCGGAGCAGGCCCAGCGATATCGCGGTATGGAATCGTTACGCCGACATCGCGATGCGTTTTGGCGTCTTCAATCCTGTCAATTACCAAAAGGCGCGCGACGCGTTCGCCCATGTGCTTCAAATTGCCCCTGGCAATCGCGAAGCGCTGCGTGGACTGGGCGACGTGTACTTCGATATGCGCCAATATAAAGACGCGATCGACGCATACCGCCGCTACCTGCGTCAAAATCCCAACGACTGTCGGGCTCTGACCGACCTTGGCACGATGTACCTGTCCGAGCATGAGGACGCCCAGGCGATTAAGGAATATCGCTCGGCGTTGGCGCTCAAGCCCGACTTCTTCCCGGCGCGGTTCAATATCGCCGTCGCGTATCTGATGACGAAAGACTACTCAAACGCCCGCGACGCGCTCGCAAAGGCGCGCACTGCCGCGCCAAGCGCAGCCGCACGCACCAGAATCGACGAGATGATCGCGACTATCGAACAGAGCGCCAGGAAAAGCGCCAAAGAGCGTGCGGCCTCGTCGAAAGAATCGCCTGGCGCGAGCCCTGATCCAGGGTAACCATGCGGGAAATCCGCTGACGACCGAGTCGCGGCTAGTTTGTTACTGCTCGATCGGCAGGTCCTGAACTGTCGCTTTCCGACCCAACAGCCTGTCGCTTTCCGGAACGTGACATTCTTCTGACCATCGCGGGCGGCGCCTTGTCGCCGCTGGACCTTCGCACGGATCTGCGTTTTTTGAGCCGAAATTCGGCCCCCGCGCGGGCCAATTCGCGTCTTTACGCGACGAAAACGCGGCAAGCGGTTTGCATTACCCAGAATTTGAGAGTTTCGCACCGGCTCCGCGTTGGACGCCGAGACTTTCCGTGAGCAAGGGAACGGGAGACGTGTGCGGTTGTTCTTAAGGAGAATTTCCGATGGGTGCACGGCCTAAAGTTGTCGTACTTGGAGGCGGCTTCGGCGGTTTGGAAGCCACCTTCTATCTCCGATACAAGCTTGGAGATCGCGTTGACCTTACGCTGGTCTCGGATCGCGACTATTTCCTGTTCAAGCCCAATACGATTTACATCCCGTTCGGCGAGGATCCCGAGAGTTTCAAGGTTCCGCTCGACCGCGCGGTGAAGCGCAAGAATATCGAGTTCATCCAAGCCCAGGTGCGCGGCGTCGAACCCGATCCGCGCAAGGTGCATCTGTCCACCGGCGAGACGAACTACGATTACCTGGTGGTCGCAACCGGCGCCGACCTGCGCCCCGCGGAGATCCCCGGGCTTCGCGAGCACGCGGTCACGGTATGGACGCCCGAAGAGATGCTGCGGCTGCGCGAGGCGATGAAAAAGCTTGTCGAGGAAGCCAAGGCCGGGATGCGCCGGCGGCTTCTGTTTCTCATCCCGCCGAACAACCGATGCTCGGGGCCGCTCTACGAGATGTGCCTGATGAGCGACACGTGGCTTCGCCGCCAGGGCGTGCGCGACCTTATCGATATAACCTGGACCACGTATGAAGCCAGCTTTATCCAGGCCTTCGGCCCGCGCCTCGACACCGTCGTGACCAACGAGTTCGAGGAACGCGGCATCAGGGGCTTCAAGGGCTTTGTGGTCACGTCGGTCGAGCCGGGCGTGGTCAAATACCAGAACGGCGAGACGCGCGAATACGACCTGCTGGCCTCGTTTCCGCCGTATATCGCCAAGGAAACCTACGCGCCGCTGCCGAGCGACGACCGCGGCTTCATCCACGTCGATCCCGACAGCCGCAGGGTGAAGGGACAGGCTTCGGTGTTCGCCGTGGGCGACGCGGCCGACTTTCCGATAAAGCAGGCCTTCCTCGCGCTGTTGCAGGGCGACGCGGCCGGCGAGCATATCGCTGCGGAAATCATGGGCAAGGCCCCGGAACTAAAGTTCGAGCCGATGAGCATGTGCGTAATGGAGGAGTTCAACCGCGCCACTTTCGCGCAGGTGCCGCTCAAGTACACCGACGACCCGCTCAAGCCCGTCGCCGTCGCGACCGAGCATCCCGAGAACTACAAGGTCGGCGTTTCACCGATGTGGAGGCTCGGGAAGAAGCTTCTCGGAGTTTACGCTCCGTGGCGTTTCGGCCACGGCGAGCCTTTCCATGCCGGCTTCGCGTGGGATGCGATGGACATGGGGCTTAAGGTGATGTCGCGGCTGATGGCTGAGTAACGGGGAATCGGCCGCGCGCCGCAAACATCGCCAGCGCCCACGCTATAGCGGCGCGAACCATTCGCAGGGTCCGGAACTCGCGAAGGTTCGCGCCGCGCCTTGTCTACGGCATCGCCGGCGGGGGCGCGACCGGCGCGCTCGAAGCGAGATTTTCCTCGCTCAGCGCCTCCGACATGCTCCCGACAGGACGCGCGTCAACCAGCGGTGTGTATTTGCCGCCGCCAAATTTCTCGCCGATGAATTTCAGGATCGACGTGTGGTCGAGCAGGCTCTCGCATAGAGAGCCTGCCTTTCCGAACGGCGATATCACGAGCGCCGGAACCCGCACGCCCAGCGTGCCAAATCCATCCGTGTAGCGCGCGTTCGCGGGCGGTTCGGTCTTTATCGCAGGCGGATAGACGTGATCGAAGAACGAGCCATGTTCGTCGTAGGTGACGACCGCGGCCAGGTTCGGCCACACGTCCTGGTTCGACGATATCGCCTCGTAAACCATCTTGAGAAACCGCTGGCCGCCCCATATCGACGCGGGCGCATGGTCGTCGGTGGCCTGCGCGTTGCCGCGCCGCGGATCGTCTTCGTAAAGCGGTTCGACAAACACGACCTGCGGCACGTCGCCGCGCGCGAAATCCTCGGCCAGACTGTCGAGCGGGCGAAACAGCAGCCCGTCGTCAGCTTCGTAGCGCAGCGCAAGACGCGGCATCTGCATGAAGAAGAACGTGCCGGAATGGTAGAGCCGCCAGCTCACGCCGCGTTTGTCGAGCCATTCGTAGAGCAGATTGTCCGGGTCGTCGTAAAAGAGATTTTCAACGATCTGCAGATAACCGTCGGGCGTGTGATCGACCAGCGCGTATCCGCTCATCGCCATCAGGCGATTCGGCAACGTGCTGGCCGGAATACAGGAGAACCAGTTGTCACAGATCGCGAAGTTGCGGGCGAGGAAATCCGTCACCGGGACGTCCTTCGGTGTGCAATATTCCATCACGCCCGCAAGCCGCGCGCCCGGATTCACCCGCTTGTAGCTGTCGATAAAGCCATGCATCCGGCCTCCAAGCGGCGGGTTCAGTTGAATCGCGATATCCTCGCGCTCGTGCGGCGGGTCGGGATCGAGGCTCGGGCTCGTAAGCGGGCGCGGCGGATACGGATCGTGGGCATAGTAAAGTTGCGCCTGCCGGACGCCGTCGATGCGCGCCCAGGCGGGATGCTGGAATTCGGGCAGGCTCAGGTAGCCCAGGATGTGGTCGAAGGACCGATTCTCCATCATCACGATCACCAGGGTCTGAATCCGGTCGAGGTTCTTCGCCATGGTCGCCTCTCCTGCGCCCGAGTCGCAATTGGGATGCGCGCGGCTTTTCGGCAGCCCGAAAATAGACAAAAAGGGCGCCGGAAGATATCCGGCGCCCTTCGCGCGTCACTATGGAAATAATGCTGCCGAGTTTTCAGCCCAGATTGCGGCCGACAACCGACACGAAGCTGACGCATCGTCCCGGCGCGCCGCCCAGGTTGTGCGTGAGCCCGAGCTTCGGCTCGTTGATCTGGCGCGGGCCGGCCTCGCCGCGCAACTGGAGCCACATCTCGTACATCATCCGAAGGCCCGAGGCGCCGATCGGATGGCCGAACGACTTGAGACCGCCGTCGGGATTGACCGGCAGCTTGCCCTCGAGATCGAAGAAGCCTTCGAGCACGTCCTGCCAGGCGGTGCCGCGCTTGCTGAAGCCGAGATCCTCGTACAGCACGAGTTCGGTCGGCGTGAAGCAGTCGTGGACCTCGGCCATGCTGATCTGCTCGCGCGGGTCGGTCACGCCCGCCTGCGCGTAGGCGTCCTTGGCCGAAGCGACCACCTCGGGGAAGGTCGTGAAATCATAATCGGGCGACAGATGCCCTTCGCCCGGGCCGGCGACGAAGGACAACGCCTTGATATAGATCGGGTTCTTGCAGTACTTGTGCGCGTCCTCGGCGCGAACCACGATCGCGGCGGCCGAGCCGTCCGAAACGCCCGAGCAATCCATGATCCCGAGCGGGTCGGCGACCTTGGGCGAGTTCTTGATCACTTCGAGCGGCACTTCCTTCTGGAACTGCGCCTTGGTGTTCTTCGCGCCGTTGCGATGGTTCTTCCAGGCGATTCGGGACAGCACATCCTTGCCCTTGTCGGAATCGAGCCCGTACTTCTTGAAATAGGCCGGAGCCAGAAGCGAGAACGACGCCGGCGCGGTCATGCTGCCGAGCGTGCCGTCGTTTGGCGGGTCGGAGATAACCAGGCCCGAGTAGCCCGAGTCCTTGAGCTTCTCGACCCCGATCGCCATCACCATGTCGTATGCGCCCGAGGCAACCGCGTAACACGCCTGGCGAAGCGCTTCGGAGCCGGTCGCGCAGAAGTTCTCGACCCGGGTGACGGGCTTGTACGGAATCTTGAGTGGCCCGGAAAGCGTGAGTCCGGAGAGATTTCCCACCGTGCCGAGCCAGTAGGCGTCAACGTCGTTGGGATCGACACCCGCAGACTTGTAAGCCTCGTAGGCCGCCTCGACCAGCAGGTCGTCGGCGCTCTTGTTCCAATGCTCGCCGAATGAGGTGCATCCCATCCCGACGATAGCCACCCGGTCTTTTATTCCCTTACTTGCCATCGCGATCCTCCTGGGGCTCTAGCGCTTCGGGCGCGCCTTCCAGAAATAGTTGTGAACGCCGTCGGCGGTAAACAGGCGGCGGAACGTCATTTCGACCTGATCGCCAATCGCGACCTTGTCCGGTTCGCAGTCGGTCATCTCGCATAGGAAGCGGCCGCCGCCGTCGAAGTCTATCACAACATTTACCGTGGGGGGATTGAGTGAATAGGCAAGCCTGTCCAGGGTAAACGTCGCAACACGGCCGGTGCGGTCCGCGAACGAATACGGCTCCATCTGGTCGAACGCCTTGCACTTGACGCATACGCGCTGCGGCGGAAGCTGCGGGGTTCCGCACGCCTTGCATCGCGTGCCCACGAACCCGAACTTCCATCGCTCCGCCCGGAACATCGGGGGCCCGGCCGGTCGCTCGGGATCGGGCCGGCGCGGCGGCTCGGTGGGAAGGATTTCGCGCCACTTGAGATAGTTGCCGTACGAAACGTCGCCCTTGGATTCGATCATCCCACCGACCGAGCGCGCGGGCTTGTACGACGCGGCTGCGGGCGTGACCCGAAGCACCATCGCGTCCGCGCCGTCGGCGACCGAGACGACCAGGATACGGTCGCCAGGCTTTGCCGCAGGCAGCAAGTTGGCAAGCATCAGGCCCGCGTGCGGCGTGCCGGTCTGGCCCACGGTAAGCGCGAGCGAATCGGCGATCTTCGCGGGTTCGAGCTTCATCCGGCGCGCCACTTCATCGATAGCGCGCGGATTCGGCGTGTCGATCACCACCTTCGCGAGGTCCGAAGGCGCGACTTTCGCCCGCTCGAGCACGGTCTGGATAGCCCGGCCGAGCAGCGGCGAGTAGGCCTGCGTCAACGCAAAGCGCTCTTCCCAGCTATGCGGGAAGCGTTCGCCGGGCGCGCGCCACGAATCCAGGAACTCGCGCGTAAACGAGGCGCTGGCCTCGATTTCCGCAATCACGTTGTCCGAACCGACCACGAACGCCACGGCGGCGTCGCCGTTGGCCTGCTCGGCCTTGCCTTCGGGCGCTCCGAGCCTGCAATCGGCCATCGCCGCGACCGCCAAGCTCGTGCCGCTGCCGACCGCGTCGGCGGCCTGCATCAAGGCCGCAAGGCCGGCGCGCACCGAGCCTGTAAGGTCGGCCGCCCTGATCTCGGACGGAAGGCTCGCCGCCGCCGCGATGATCGCCGCGTTGAGCTTTTCAGCGTACGGAGGCGTGGTGGTGCCGAAGAAAAGCGCGCCGACCGCGCCGCCATGCGCGTTTCGCAGAGCTTCGCGCACCGCCTCGACCGCCATCGAGGCGCTGTCTTCGTCAAAGCTTGCAACCGACCGTTCACCCTTGGTGGCCGGTACGCCCAGCACCTGGGCTATCGCGGCGCGTTTGAGGCGCCGGTACGGAACGTAAGACCCGTAGGAAACTATTCCTGCCATGATCCGGAATTAAATTCCGACTCATGGCCTCGGGTCAACCGAGCGATGCGAGATAGCGGGGGCGCCGATGCGGGTTTCGGCGGCTCAGGCTGCTGGTGCGCGCCTTCGATTTGGCGGCCGATAGAGCGAGGACGCCTCGCGCAGCAGGTCGGCTACTTCGGCGCGCAGTTCGTCGGGCTTAAGCACTTCGATCCACGGTCCCATGCTCAGGATCCAGTTGCGAAGCTCCGTCGTTCCCTTGACCGTCATCGTGAGCACGGTCGAGCCGTCGGCGCGGCGGCGGAATTGCTGGCTCGGATGGACCACGCGCGAGCGCAGCAGCGCCTCGCTTTCCCCGCGCAGCAGCAGTTCGACCCGGGTTTCAGGGCCTTCGATAAGGCCGAAGACGCCGTTGAGGTAATTTTCCGGACGATAATTGCGTGGATAGACGAAACGCTCGGGCTGGCCGTTGGCGCCGGTTACCTGGGCGACCGAGCGGATCCGCTCGACGGCGAGATAGATGACCCGATTGTAAACGTCGCTCTTTCCGAGCAGATAGAGACCGCCGCGATAGGCAAGCAGCGTGTACGGGTCGAAGTTGTGCTGATGGCCCTCGCCCGCAAGACCGGCGTAATCGATATGCAGCCTGAAGTTGTGCAGCAATGCGCCGAAGATCGTATCCAGATGGGCGTCGTGCTCGCGGTAGTCCTTTGGTGCGTACGCAACCGAATGAAACTTCCGGTCAAGGTCGGCAACCCGGAATCGCTGGGCGAGCGGTACTCCCTGCAAAACCTTGTCCCACAGGCCATCGACCAGGTCGCGCACCACCGTGCCCTCGAGAAACCTGAGCATCGTGAACGTGAAATAGAGCGAAGCCGCCTCGAAGGCGGTCGATTCCGCAGTCCGTGCGCGATTTGTCAGGCGCAGCAGACGACGCTCCCCGTGCTGCACCACTTCAATTGCGGACCCGCCCTCCGAATTGACGAGTTCCCGCCGGCACACCGCGATATATCTGAGCAGGGTGCGCTCGGAGATCCCCAGTTGGGCGCGGATTGCGTCGAAGCTCCATCCGAACGGGCGCGACGCCAGTCCCAGCACTATTTTGGCAAGCCTGGCGGCCGCGCCGTAGGTCGGCTTTCGCGCCTGGGCTTGCGGCGGCTCGCGCTTGGTCGCGCGCATGGTTCGCGAACGCGGGGCGCCGCTGATGGCGTCCAACTCCGTATCTCGCCGTTCACGGCGCGTCCGTGAAGCCGTTCGAGTTGAAGTCCCCCTTTTCGCCATCGCTCTGCGCCCTCCGTCGCGAATCGCGCTTCAATATGATGCCAATCGGGTGAGCGGGACGAAAACAGTCTTTCACGCTTTGATGACAACGGCTGTCGTTATACCGGGACCTGTTCGCAAAGCGGGCCGGTTGTCCAAGCGCCCCCGAATTCGACGTATCGGCCAACCGATGCCGCCCGCGCACCAAGCCGTTTGGACGAATGCGCCGCGCTGGATACTCTTTATGGTACGTGATCGCAATGACCGCACGTTCGATAGAAATCGACAGGGAACACGCGGCGCTGCTGGTGGTCGATATGCAGCCCGACTTCATGCCCGGCGGCGCACTCCAGGTTGGCGAAGGCGATAGGATTGTCGAACCGATCGCGCAACTCGTCGAATCGGCCCGGTTCAGGGTTCTCGCCGCGACCCAGGACTGGCATCCGAAGGGCCACGTTTCCTTCGCCAGCAGCCATCCGGGGCGCAAGCCGATGGATACCGTCGAGCTTTACGGCCATCCGCAGATCCTATGGCCCGACCACTGCGTCCAGGGGACGCCCGGTGGGGAACTTTGCCGGGGCATAAACTGGAACAAATTCCAGGTGATAATCCGCAAGGCAACCGAGTCCGATTGCGACTCCTACAGCGCGTTTCGCAACAACTGGAACGCCGAGGGAAAGCGTCCGCCGACCGGGCTTGGAGGATACCTGAAGGAGCGTGGCGTGCGGGAGGTCTTTATCTGCGGCCTTGCGCGCGACTTCTGCGTCGCATGGAGCAGCGAAGACGCGACTGCGGCGGGTTTTCGCGCCTGCATCATCTGGGATCTGACCCGGCCGGTGAATCCTTCAAGCGATGACGCGATACGCCGCCTCCTGGTGCGCGCGGGCGTCAAGGTAATCACCTCGGACGAACTTGCCTGAGCCGGCACGAGGCGCAAGCGTCTCGCAGCCTTGAGGGCAATTGCCTCGTCAGCCGCCGGCCGCGGCGGCGCGCAACGATGAATCGCACGGGGTCGCGGTGACGTTTTCGAGCACGGCCAGCAGCGCGGCCCGATTGTAGGGCTTGCCCAGATGCGCGTCGCATCCGGCCTTGGCGATCTTCGCGAGCGCCTCGTCCATCGTCTCGCCGGTCAGCGCGACGATCGGCGTGCGCGCAAGGTTATGCTCGCGCTCGAAGGCGCGTATCTCGTGCGTTGCCGTGTACCCGTCCATCACCGGCATCTGCATGTCCATCAGGACCGCTTCGTAGTGCGCGCTCTTGAACTTCTCCAGGGCTTGCTCGCCGTTTTCGGCAACCTCGAGCGCGTAGGAAGTCCTTTTCAAGAAGGCGGCGACGAGAAGCCGGTTGTCTGGCGAATCCTCGGCCAGAAGGACGCGAAGCGAAGGCGCCGCGGGCACAACCGTTTTGCGAGCGGGCATCGGCGCAGGAGCAACAGGAGCAGGTTCCGCCGCTTGCGCACTCGCCGTGCCGAGCAGTCGGGTTATCGCCTGGAACAGTTCCGCGCGCCTTATCGGCTTGACGATATGGCACGAAAGACCGGCCGCGCGCATGCGCTCTAGCTGCGCGCCCATCCCGTCCGACGTCAGCATCAGGATTGCGGTTTCATTGAGGCAGCCCGCGTCGCGCAACCGCTTGGCAACCTCGATTCCGTCCATCTGCGGCATCCGGTAATCGAGCAGGATGACCTGATACGGGTTGCCCTGACGTTGCGCGCATCCGGCCTCGGCCAGGGCGCCGGGGCCGTCGGGGACCTCGCCCACCGAAGCGCCGCGGCCCGACAGCATCTCGCGCAGAACGAGCCGGTTGGCTTCGGTGTCGTCGACCACCAGCACCCTGACTCCCGCCAGATCGGGCTCGCCGCCTGGCGGGCCAGCTTCCACCCCGCGGTCCACCCTGAGATGCGCGGTGAAGCGGAAAGTGCTGCCGTGTCCCATCTCGCTTTCCACCCATACCCGTCCGCCCATCAGCTCGACCAGGCGCTTGACGATACTGAGGCCAAGCCCGCTTCCGCCGTACTTGCGCGCGGTTGACGACTCGGCCTGGCTGAATCGGCCGAAGATATAGTCGAGGCGATCGGCCGGGATGCCGATCCCGGTATCCTGCACGGAAAAGCGCAGCGCGATGGACTCGTTATCGCCGGCCTCGCGCTCCACGGTGAGCAGGACGTAACCGTGGTCGGTGAACTTGACGGCGTTGCCGAGCAGATTGAGCAGCACCTGCCGGAGCCGCAGCGGATCGCCGATGAGATGCAGCGGGACCTCGGGCATGATTCGGGTCGCGAGCTCGATTTGCTTTTCATGCGCGCGAACCCCGAGCGTCTCCGCGATCCGGTCGATAAGCTCGACAAGCTCGAACCCGGTTTCCTCGAGTGCGAACCGCCCGCTCTCGATACGCGACAGGTCCAGGACGTCGTTGAGAAGGTCGAGCAGAGCCGCGCCGTTGCCGAGCATCGCCTTCACGTAGCGGCGCTGCTCCTCGGACAAACGCGTCTCCATCAGCAGTTCCGCCATCCCGAGCAGCGCGTTCATCGGGGTGCGTATTTCGTGCGAGAGGCTCGCGACAAATTCGGATTTGGCCTGCGAAGCTCTCAGTGCCTTCTCGCGCTCGGCGATAAGCTCGCGCTCGGTCTCCTTGAGCAGCGTAATATCCCGCACGACGGTGACCACGCACGACTCGCCGCCCATCTCGGCGACCTTGGCCGAGAGAAGGCACGGCACCAGCGAGCCGTCCTTGCGGCGGAAGGTCACCTCGAGATTCTCGAGCCGTCCCTTCTCACTGACCTGGCGGATGAATTCCTCGCGCTCGGCCGGATTCGCCCAGATTCCAATCTCGAGCCCGGTCGCTCCGATAAGTTCGGCCGGCTCGTATCCCCAGGTGCGAAAGGCGGGACTTGCGGAAACGAAGCGTCCGTCGCTCAGGCGGCTTATCACAATAATGTCCAGGCTCGCCTCAAAGACCTGCCTGAGCTTGGTCTCGCTCTCGCGCAGCATCCGCTCAGCTTCGCTGCGCGCGGCGGCATGCTGTTTTCTCAGTATCGAGGCGAAATGGGCGACCCCGCACGCGATTATGACCCCCGACCACCCGTAAACCGCGTAATCGTCATGCGGTGGAACCGCAGCCCATGCGAACGTCCATCCGGCGAGGCAGACGAAATCGAAGGCAAACTGCCATGCCGGACCCCACGGCACCAGTGCACCGGTGCCCATGCTTACCAGCAGGATTGTCACGACAGTGGGAATCGTGGTGCCCGACATCACGCCGGCTGCCGCGTCGGTCGCAACCAGCATCGTCGCCAGCGCAAATATCACCGGCCGCCAGAAGCGTGGGAACCCGGGAAGAAACGTTGCGATGACGGCGGCAAGCCCGACGGCGCCGTGGACGACGTGGATCGCGGTAACACCCGCCGGGGTGGCCGGCGAACTCCACGTGCCGACAGTGTTGAGCAGGCCCGAAAGCACCGCCAGCGACGCGGCGGCGCGGATCATCCGCGCGGCCCAGAGCGCCTCTATCTCAGTTTCTGAAGCTCCCGGAGCCGGTGCGAACAGAATCGATTTCGCCGAGACCCCCTTGCGGCTGGCCGCGATGCTCACGGTTGCCTTT
>JAJYMR010000331.1 GCA_021786815.1 Deltaproteobacteria bacterium | reverse complement strand
TCGGCGGGGAAACAACGCGAAGAAGGCCGCGGCTCTGATTGGGCCGCGGCCTTTTCTTTTCCCTCGTTTGGCGCCAACTGTTATCGTTTCATGCAGGTCTTACGGATGGGGAGGGAGTAAGTTCCATGCATGCCGGTCGCTTGTGTGCATACCTTGGGTTGATAGCAGCGTTTGTCCTCGTCGCGATACCGATTCGGACTGTCAGGGCCGACGAACTGGCGCCTCAGCCGGCGGCGCCGGCCGTGAAGTCCGCCAAGCAACAGGCGTCGAAAGGCGGCGACGCGTCTTCACCCTCGATACGCCCCAGCGCGTTTCATGAACCTCGACACGCGACTCGTTCTGCGACGAGCTGGCGTCAGCGTCAGTACGAAGTCGCGGCCGCGCGGTTCCCCGCCTTCTGCCAAAAATGGGGGCATCTCCTTCAGCAGCGTCACGTCAACGACGCAAGCCATATCAAGTGGAAGCTCAAGAACGGCTGGGAGACCGGCACATACACAGGCTACAGCAATATAAAGACGTGTACGTGCAAGGAGTCAGAGGGCTTCGCGATCGGCAAGCTCACCTACGACGAAAACACCTATTACGTCGCAGGCAAGACCAAGGATGACGCGATGCACGCCAAGCCCCAGCTGACGACAATCACCACGACCACTGAGCTATTCCGCTGGGAGCACGGCAAATGGTTCTCCTTCTAGCGTCCCTGAACTTCAAGGACCTCTCTACCGCTCCTTCGCGATGCGCCCTCGGGTCATCCTGAGGCGAAGCGAGTCCGTGAGTGGAACCGAAGGATCTCATGCCACCCAAAGGCGGGTGGAATGGGATTCTTCGCTTCGCGGACTTCGCTCAGGATGACCGGGAGCAGCGGTCGGCAAAGGTGTTAACGTCGTCGCCTTCCAATTCTCGGCGCTAGTTCAGTTCCTTGCTTCCGTAGCCCAGGATTCGCCGCGCGACGATCAGCATGTTTATCTGCTGGGTGCCTTCGAAGATGTCGTTGATCTTCGCGTCGCGCATCCACTTCTCGACGAGATATTGGCGCGAATAACCGAGCGGTCCGAGCATCTCGACCGCCTTCTGGGTTATCTGGGTAACGGCGAGTCCCGCCTTCGCCTTCGCCATCGACGCTTCCAGATTGTTGCGCTTGCCCACGTCAAGCATCCACGCCGCCCGCCATGTGAGCAGGCGCGCGGCCTTGAGCTGGACTTCCATCTCCATGAAGTCGCGCTCGATAGCGGTCAGACGCCGCGGCGATATTCCGTAGCGAACCGTGATGTTCTGCTGTTTGAGGAAATCGGCCACGAAATCGAGCGCCGCTCGTCCCACTCCGATCGCCATCGCGGCCACGATCGGACGGGTCGCGTCGAAGGTCGCCATCACGTTCTTGAAGCCGCCCTCCGGCCGGACCTCGGGACTGCCCAGGATATGGTCGAACGGGATGCGGCAGTTGTCGAAGACAAGCGCCGCGGTGTCGGAGGCGCGGATACCCAGCTTGTTCTCGACTCTCACCACGGTCATTCCGGGCGTGTTGTGCTCGACGACGAAGGGCTTTATTCCGGCGCGTCCTGCGCTCTTGTCCACCGTGGCCCAGACCACGACGAAGCCCTCCGACTTTTCCGCCGCCATCTGGCCCGACGTGCAGAAAATTTTGGTCCCGTTGAGCACCCAATGGTCGCCGTCGCGCGTCGCCGTAGTTGTGACTGCGGCGGAATCCGAGCCGCATCCGGGCTCGGTTATCGCCATCGCGCCCCACTTTGGCTTGCCGCCGCGAAAGCGTTTGAGGAACCGTTCCTTCTGCTCGGGCGTTCCCGCGGCCATCACGGCTGCGCCGCCCAGTCCCGAATTCGGAATCGAAAGGAAGAGTCCCGCGTCGCCCCAGCACAGCTCCTCGGTGGTGACGACGGTATAGAGGTTTCGAAGCCGCGGGCCGCTGTTTTTCTTTTCGCCGTCGGACTTTGAGCCGGATTCGGGCACGGCGTCGCTCAGCGCCGACGCCGACCACATCGCCTCCAGAAACTGCTGCGGTTTTTCATGCTCGCGTTCGTCGTATTCGCGCGAGATCGGCCGCATCATCTGCTCCGCGACCATGTGGTAAAGTTTCACCCGCTCAAGGGTCTGAGGTTCGAGTTCGAAATCGATCATCGTGGCTTCTCCGTCGTTGTGCGTTGCCGAGCCGAGGGTCAGACGGTCGCGATTCCGTCGAGCGCCGCAAGTCCGCGCGTGTTGCGCAGCCACATCTCGACCGGATGCTCCCGGATGTAACCGTGGCCGCCGAGAACCTGGACCGCGTTGTCAGCGACCCGAAGCGCGCTAGCCGCAACGTAGTTCTTCGCGAGATAGCTTTCCTTGAGCGCGTCCTCGCCGCGATCGAGGCGCCATGCCGCCTCCCAGACGAGCAGGCGCGAGGCGTCGATCTCGATCGCCATATCGGCGAGGATGAAGGCGACGGCCTGCTTGGTCGCGATCGGCACGCCGAACGCCCGCCGTTCCTTCGCGTAGTCGCGCGCGTACTCAAACGCGGCGCGCGCGATCCCGACGCCAAGCGCAGCGAGCGCCACGCGCGCCTCGCTCATCAGGCGCGAGAAGTCGATTCCGCCCTCCCCGCCCAGGCGCGCCTCTGAATCGAGCCGCACGTCCGTAAGCGCGACCGCGCAGGTCGCAAGCGGTTTCAACCCCATGTTTTTCTCGCGCTCGCCTATCGAAACGCCGGCCGCATCGCGCGGGACAAGAAACGCGTCCACGCCCTTGAAACCCGCGCCCGCTTCGCTTGCCGCGTAAACCAGCAGCGACTCGGCGCTCTGGGCCAGCGGGACGAAGCATTTCGAGCCGTTCAGCACGCAACCCGAGCCGTCGCGCCGCGCCCGCGTCGAAAGGTCGGTCGGGTCGAAATCGAAGCGCGGTTCCATCAGCGCCGCCGTCGCCGGCACAAATCGTTCAGATGTGAAGCGCCTGAGATAACGCTCACGCTGCGCGTCGGTGCCCATCTCTAGCACCGGATAGGCGAAAAGCCGCGGCGCAAGCGCGTGCACAGCGATAGAAGCGTCGCCGTAGCCGAGTTCTTCCGCCACCACCGCACCGGTCACGGCCGAACGTGCGTCCGCGCTTCCGCCGAACTTCTCGGGAATCGCGCTCGTCACCAGTCCCAATTGCCAGATCTTTTCGATCAACTCGGACGGCACGCTGCCGCTCTCGTCGGCGGCGCGCGCGGCCGGGCGTATCTCGTCGCGCGCGAAAGCCTCCACGGTCTCGCGGATCATCCGCTGCTCTTCGCTCAGTTCGAAATCGATCATTAGAGAGAAATCACTCCGCGTGGAAAGTTCAAAGTTAATGTGTTACTTTAGGTCCGTCATCTCGACCGGAGCTCCACGCTCGGCCGAGCGATACGCGGCCTCCACCAGGCGCTGGGCCGCCACACCCACCTCGAGTCCCGGACCAGGCTCGCACTGGCCGCGCAGCGCCGCGATGAACACCGCGTCTTCCACGGCGTAGGGTATCTGAAAACTGTGCCTCAATGGAGACAGGCAGGGACGCTCGCCGAGCATCAGTTCCTCGTACCGGCGCATCACTTCCGCTTCCTCGATTTTCTCCTCGTAGCCGTCGGCGCGCTGAATCGTAATCGGGCCGGAGCCGTCAGTATCGCAAGCGAGGAACAGGTTTTCGGTGAACACCTCTAGACGGCGGTTGCTCGGGCGATTCAGAATGTGATGCCACACCGAGGTCAGTTGCCCGTGGAAACCGGCCTCGAACTCGAATTCGGTCGCGCCGAAATCCTCGATTCCCGCAGCGCCGTTCAAATTGCGCGTGCGGCAGTAGAGCCGCCGAATCGGACCGAACATCCAGGCGAGCGCGTCGAAATCGTGGACGCTGTGCTCGATCAGCGTTCCGCCCGCGGTCGCGCGAGGCTCGTTTCGCCAGGCGCTTGGATGCGCGCCGCGGATCGGAAAGTCCTGGTCGTCGCGCATCGTGACGACAATCAGCCGGCCCGCGGCCTCCTCCGTCGCCATCGCGCGAATCACCGTGTAAACAGGCGAGAACCTGAGCACCAGACCGACCTGGCCGACCACCCCCGCCCGCTCGAGCGCCGCGCGCATCTCGTCGGCCTCGGCGGAATTCATGGCCAAGGGCTTTTCGCAAAAGACGTGCTTTCCGGCCGCAGCCGCGGCAAGGCAGAGTCTGCGATGGGTCGCGGTGGGGGTGCAGATGAAGACCGCGTCGAGCGACGCGTCGTCGAACATCTCCTCAGCCTGCGCGCAAACCTTGGCACCGGGCCATTTCAAGGCCAGCGCTTCGGCCGCCCCGGCGTCGATATCATGGACCCGCGTGACGGCGACGCTTTCGGGCGCGCCGTCGCATACAAGCCGCAGCATCAGCGAATGCGCCCGCCCGATCAGCCCCGCTCCGATTATTCCGACCCTGACCGGGCCCACGATCGGAAGCGCCATCAGGTCTCTTCCCCGTCTTCTTCGCGCCGGAGCCGCTCACGCTCGCGCTCGCGTCGGTAGCGCGTGCGCGCCTCTTCCACACGCGCCGGTGGCGCGACAGGTTTTCGGACCTTTTTCAGGATTCCCCCGCCTCGCTTGCGCCGAGCCTTTTTCAACGCGATCGCCCCGCGCTCAGGGCTCAAAGCCGACAAAGCTGAGTTGCAATCCGGTCACGGCACCGCCGGCTGCCCGGCGCGAAAAATATTCTTCCGCGGCGCATCGCGTGCATGGCCCCGCGTGAGTTATCGCGTGAGCTTCGACGCCCGCGCCGCGCAATTGATGCGCGACGATGCCGCGCAAGTCAAGGTAGGCCTTGCCCGGACGGCCTGGGTTCCGATACGCGCCGGCACCTTCGATTTCGCGCACGAAGCTTTCCGCCAGTTCCGCGTCAACCTCGAAACAACACGCTCCGATCGACGGGCCAAGCGCCACGCGGATACGCGAGCGGTCGGCCCCCGCCGACACCATCGAGCGCACGCCGGCCTCGGCGATTCCGGCCAGCACGCCGCGCCATCCGCCGTGGAATGCGCCTGCGACGCGCGCGCGGGTATCGATCATGAGGATTGGCACGCAATCGGCGGTGAGAACGCCCACGATGATTCCGCGCTCCGCCGTGACGATCCCGTCGCCGTCGGGCCGCGTCCTTGCCGATTCGCGCGTGGCGAGGTGAATCTCGCTGCCGTGCACCTGGCGCACGAGGGCCACCTGCGAAGGCGCTCCGAACAGCGCGCGGACGCGCCGCCAGTTCTCATCGACGGCCTCGCTCGAGTCGCCCACCATGCGCGAAAGATTGAGCGCGGCAAACGTTCCTTCGCTCACGCCGCCGGTGCGGCCAAGGAAACCATGAGCGATGCCGGGCAGAGCGGGCCATGGCGAAAGCGCGCGCGGCACGCTGTCCGGAGTCGGGGATACGGCCAATGCTTTCACGTCGCCCTGTTGGTATCGGGCAGGATAGCCTATAATTTGGATCTTTGGAATTTGGCTTTTTGGTCCAGCTATGAACGGATACCAATACCTTATCGCGCGCAATCGCCTGATGATGAAACTCGAGGACGAACTGGCGAAGCTCAAACCGCTGCCGCAGGCCGAACGTGAACGCGAAACGGCGCGGCTTCAGGCCGAGTTCGACGGCGAACTGGCCGGGCTTTACGAACAGGTTTCGGACGAATATCCCGGCGAGCGCAAAAAGAAGGCTCGTCCGCTGGACAATCCCCGTTAGGCATTACGCGGTTTGGCCCTATCAATCGTCATCAGCGGGGCGCGCACCCACAACCTGAAAAACATCTCGCTTGAAATCCCCCGCGGCGGGATAACCGCCGTGACCGGCGTGTCCGGCTCCGGCAAATCCAGCCTGGTGTTCGATACGCTGTACGCCGAGGGCCAGCGCCGCTACGTGCAGAGCCTGTCCACGTACGCGCGGCTGTTCCTCGAGCGGATGGAACGGCCGGACGTGGAGGCGATATCGCAGATTCCGCCCGCGCTTGCGCTTCGCCAGAAGAACACGATCAAGAACGCGCGTTCGACTGTCGGCACCGTCACCGAGATAAACGATTACCTGCGCCTTTTGTACGCGACCGTGGGACGCACGTTCTGCCCGCGATGCGGCGATGAGGTGACGTGCGACACGCCGCAAAGCGGCGCAAGCCGCGTGCTTGCGTCGCCCGGGATGTACGTGTTCCTCGCCCCGCTCAGGATTGGCTCGCGCTCGCTTGCGGAGACCGCCGTATGGCTCGAACAGACTGGCTACCATCGCCTGTACCAGGACGGACTGACCCTCGACGCAAGCGAACTCGCCGAGCGTTACGGCGAGGCGCCTGCGATACCGCCCTCGATGATGGCGCTTATCGATCGCGTCTCGATAAGCGGCGAGGCCGAGGCCGAGCGTGTCCGTGAGGCGCTGGAGAAAGCGTTCGAGTTCGGCGCGGGGCGGGCCCGCGCGGTGCGCGTCGAGCGGAGCAACGGGTCGCTGTCGGAATTGGCCTCGTTCGACTTCGATCGGCGCTTCAGTTGCTCGCGGTGCGGTACGGTATTTCCCGAACCGAGACCAGCGCTCTTCTCCGCCAACAGCCCAATCGGCGCATGCCCCGAATGCGAGGGTTTCGGACGCACGGTCGAACTCGACCTGGAGAAGGTCATCCCGAATCCGAACCTTTCGCTGCGCCAGGGCCTGATCGCGCCGTGGCGGACTCCGGCCTATCGCGAGATGAACGACTGGATGCTCAAGCTCGCGCGCAGCCGCAAGATCCGCACGACGGTCTCGTTCCGCGAAATGACCGATGCGGAGCGCTCGTGGCTGGTCGACGGCGAGCCCGGCAAGGGTTTCGACGAGGATCGATGGCCGGGAGTGCGCGGCTTCTTCAAATGGCTCGAAGGCCGCCGCTACAAGACACACGTTCGCATACTGCTCGCCAAGTATCGGCGCTTCGTGCCGTGCCCAGTGTGCGCCGGCGCAAAGCTCAAGCCCGAGGCGCTTAACGTCAAGGTTGACGGAATCACGATAGCCGATGCCGGGCATCTCTCAATCGAGGAACTCTCGGCCTGGTTGCGCAAGCTCTCGCGCAGGAGCGAAATTGCGGCGCGCGCCGCGACCGTGCTCCGCGAACTTCGAAACCGCGTCGGCTATCTGGAGGAGGTCGGGCTTCGATATCTCACGCTGGAACGGCAGGCGCGCACGCTCTCGGGCGGCGAAGCGCAGCGAATCCATCTCGCGAGCGCCCTCGGAAGCCTGCTCGTCGGCACGCTTTACGCCCTCGACGAACCAACCGTCGGACTCCATGCCACGGATTCGCGCCGCCTGCTCTCCGTGCTGCGCCATCTGCGCGACCTTGGAAACACGGTCGTCGTCGTGGAGCATGACTCGACGATAATCAACGGCGCGGACTTCGCGATCGAGCTTGGACCGGGTGGCGGAAGCGACGGCGGCGCGGTGCTCTACACCGGCAAACCCGGCGCCGGAGCGATCAAGAGCGCGGCGGGAACGCCGGGACGGGTCTTGATGATGCGCGCGCTCGCGCGCGAGCGGCGTTTCACGCGACGCGACCCGGCGGTAAGAATCAAGCGCGCGAGCGAGCACAACCTCAAGGCTATCGACGTTGCGATTCCACTCGGCAGGATGGTCTGCGTGACGGGGGTCTCGGGCTCGGGCAAGTCAACGCTGGTCGAGAGCGTCCTTTACGCCAATTATCTGCGGCGTCAGGGCGAGCCGGTCGAGGCGGGCCGATGCGAGAGTATGGAGGGACTCGAGCAGGTGGGCGCGATGATTCACATGGGCCAGGAACTTCCGGCGCGCTCGATGCGCTCGAACCCCGCCACTTACCTGAAAATCTACGACGACATCCGAAAACTCTTCGCCTCGACGTCCGAGGCGCGGCGCTCGGGAGTCCAGTCGCGGCATTTCTCGTTCAACGTGCCGGGCGGGCGATGCGAACGCTGCAGCGGCACCGGAACGGTCACGATCGAGATGCATTTCATGGCCGACCTGGAGGTCCATTGCGACGCATGCGAAGGCCGCCGCTTCCAGAGCCATATCCTCGCGATCCGCTACCAGGACCGGAACATCAACGAGGTGCTCGACCTGACCGTGGACGACGCACTGCGCTTCTTCGCGCGCACGCCCGCGCTCGTTCGCCGGCTCGAGGCGCTTTCGGCCGTCGGCCTCGGCTATATCCGGCTCGGGCAGACCACCTCGACGCTCTCGGGCGGCGAAGCGCAGCGCCTCAAAATCGCGCGCTTCCTTCTTGCCGATCTCGAACCCGCGCCGATCGGACGCGACGGCAAGAAGCTCCCGCGCATGTTCCTTCTCGACGAGCCCACGACGGGGCTGAGCTCGGTGGATGTTCGCCGCCTCATCAAGGTGCTGCAGAAACTCGTTACTGACGGCAACACGGTGGTCGTAATCGAGCACAACCTCGAGTTTATCGCGCACGCCGACCACATAATCGATCTCGGTCCCGGCGGCGGCGACGAGGGCGGACGAGTAATCGCGGCCGGAAGTCCCATCCAGGTTGCCACTTCGACCAAATCGGTGACTGCAAAGGAATTGCGTCATCTGTTCGGGCTTCGCGTGGCCGCAAACGCCAAAGAGATCAGGGCGGCGATCGGCGGCGCGGCCAGCGCCTGAGCGAAGCGCCGCATCATTCGAACATGTCCGAACAGAGCCGGGAGCGCCTGGACCTCTATTTGATCCGCATGGGCTTTGCCTCCTCGCGGCGTGAGGCGCGCGAGATGGTCGGGCGCGGATGCGTGCGCGTCAACGGAAGGAAACCCGGCAAAGCCACGCTGGTCGGCGGGGAGGACGTGGTTGAAGTCGAAGCTCTGCCGTCCGCTCGTCCGATTGAACCCGAACCCGAGGCGCGGCTCGACGTGCTGTTCGAAGACGAGGCGCTCCTCGTGGTCAACAAGCCGGGTGCCGTCCCGTGCCATCCTTTGCGTCCGGGCGAGCGCGGGACCGTAATGAACGCGGTGGTCGCACGCTATCCCGAAACCGCGTCGGCGGGCGATAAGCCGACGGAAGGCGGCCTGGTCCATCGGCTCGACAACGGAACCTCCGGCGCGCTCGTCGTTGCGCGCACGTCCGCGGCTTTCGAGGCGCTTCGCCGCGCGATCCGCAGCGGGACGATCAGGCGGCGTTACCTCGCGCTCATCCTGGGGCACCCGAAACATGCGATGACACTCGACGCGCCGGTCGCGCATCATCCGAAGAGCGCGCGCAGGATGGTCGTCGCGGCGAGCGACACGGAGGCGCACAAACTTCGCGCGCGCCCCGCGCTCTCGCGCGTCGAGCCGCTAAGGCCTGTCGGTCCGTTTTCCCTTGTGCAGGTGATTCCGGCTACCGGCGCGCGCCATCAGATCCGCGTGCATCTGGCCGCCGCGGGCTTTCCGATCGTCGGCGATACGCTTTACGGCGGGCCTTCGATGCCCGGGCTCGAACCGGGGCGTTTCTGGCTTCATCTGGAAGAGATTGAAATGGAATCGCCCGCCGGCGGGAGGATCAAGGTCAACGCGGCGCTTCCCGTCGATTTGAGAGATGTGCTCGCGAGCGCGGAGCGCCCGGGATCGACACCCGCAAACGCGTCGCGGCGCAAGACGGACTGAAGCGCTGGCCGAACCGAACGCGAAACGCGGCGCCGCGTCCGGCGTGCGCCCTCAGTTACAGGCGCATACCGAGCAAAGGCGCAGCAGAATCGCGCGCGGCGACTCCAGCAGCGCGAAGCCCGAGACACCCGGCGCCTGCAGGGTCGGCAATCCGGGCTCGCTCTGCGCCGACGCGATCGGCGGCGCGGGCGTTGGAAAGAAAGCAAAGCGCTGCGGCGGGATGAACGAGGAGCCGGGGCGCCGATTGAAGTTGTAGGCAAGACACGCGTTGACCGCGGATTGCCGCGCCGCAAAATTGTTCTGCGACTGCACGCTACCCATCCATCGCGTGATGCTTCCGGGTCCGTAGCAGCTGCACTGATAAGTGCGCGCGGAAGGCGTCGCAAAAGCCGCTGGCGACGGTACCGCGAGCGGGGCCAGCGTTGGCATCGCCGCCGGTGTCGTAGTGACCGCGGCGCCGGGCGGCGGCGGTGGCGGCGGCAGCGGCGCGAGCGGCTGTCCGAGCACCTGCGCCCGCACCGCGGCGAAGCGTGGGAATGCGCCCATCGCGAGCACTCCCACCAGCGCGGCCAATCCGATCAGAATCGCTATCCTGCCAGCACGCATGAATCTCCGCCTGCGGTAATCGGCTACCCCTGAATGATTTACGGCACAAGACAAGGCCTGCAGCCTTTGCTAGAATCGCAACCCGTTTGGTCCCTTGCAAGCGCCCGCCCGATCGCCGAAGGGCCTGGGAAGCAGTAGCCCTCGCCGTCTCACCGGTTTCAGTTCATAGTGGGTGAAACCGTCCCGGGCTCGAAGCGTAGCAGAGGCGGGAAGGATGGATCCGACTATGTTGCGGAAGAGGTGTGCCCTGGTTGCGATGCTGCTGTTGCCCACGCTGTCGGTGTGGGCGTTGAACGGTATCGCGCGCGGACAGGTTCAGCCGACGGCCGTCGCGACGCCTTCGGCTGCTTCATCTGTGCCGGCGCCAGCGCCTCAGAGCGCGCCCGACATCAATGTGCCGCCCACCAAGGTCGATCGCTTCATGCCCGCCCGTCCGGTCCAGTCGCTCGGCACCGCGCTGCTGAGCCAATGGACGTCGACCGTGACCGAGATTCCGTCGGAGGCGCAGATAAACAGCCAGTACTTTCGCAGTATTGACAAGGAACGCGCGCGTCTGAGCCTCAAGCAGGCGATCTTCATAGCGCTTTCCAACAATCCGAACGTAAAGGTCGCCGAGCTTAACCCGGTCGGCGCGACCGCAGGCGTCGCGGCCCAGAACGGCATATTCGATCCCGACCTCACTTCGACCCTCGACACGATCAAGACCGTGATTCCCTCCACCGTCGGGTTCGAGACGACCCACGGCACCGCGCTTGCCACCAAAAGCTACGACTGGAACTTCGCCGTCAACAAGATTCTTGCCCAGACCAACGGCACCCTGAGCCTTACCTTCAACAATGATCGCACTATCACCAACAACTCGACCGAGACGGTCAATCCCGCTTACACGCCCACGCTCGCGGTCTCGCTTTCGCAGCCGCTGCTCAGGAACTTCGGCTGGAAGTTCGCCACGATCAACGTGCGGCTCGCTGAATCGGCGCAGCGCCAGGCGCAATGGAATTACGCGCAGTCGCTCACCGACTTCGTGCAGCGCGTCGCGAACGACTACTGGAACGTGGTCCTGACCGAGGAGAACCTGCGCGTCGCCGAGGAAGCGCTCAAATTCGACGATGATCTCGTGCGCGTAAACCGGATCAGCGTCCAGGTCGGCACGCTCGCGCCGATCGACCTCCAGGAGGCGCAGTCCGCCCAGGCTACCGCGCAGGCCAACGTCGAGACCGCGGGCGCCGCGCTCAAAAGCGCTCGCGCCGTGCTGCGCGAGGACGTGATGCTGAATCCGAAGGGCATGTTCGTGCCCCAGGACGTCCAGCCCTCGGATCGCCCGAATCCCTCCGAACAGGTGCACATGACCGAGCAGCGTGCTTTCCAGTTGGCGGCCGAGTACCGCCCGATGCTGGGCGGGATGCGCGAGGCGATTCGCACGGCGCTCATCCAGACCCGCTTCCAGGAGAACCAGACGCTGCCGCAGGTCAATGCGCAGCTTCAGTTCGCGACCACCTCGATGTACGGCGCCACGCTCTGCGGCCCGACCTTCGGCGTGATAGCCCCGAACTGCACGGCGCCGACCGGCCCGGGTTATCAGCTTCCGTTCAGCGGCGGATACGGAACCGCGTTGAACCAGATGTTCAACTTCGACTACTACAATTACGCGGCGGTCTTTACATTCGAGCGCCCGCTTGCCAACGCCTCCGCCCGGGCGGCCCTGGCGCAGGCTCGTGTCGGCCTCGAGCAGACCCGCGAGCAATATCGCGCGGCGCTATCGCAGGTAGCGGTCGATGTGATGCAATCGCTTGCCAATCTCCAGGCCGACGTCCAGCGCGTCAAGGCGACCAAGGCGGCAACCTTCTACGCACGTGAATCGCTGCGCGACGAGCAGGTGCGATTCAAGGTCGGGATGGCGACGACGCACGACCTGCTCCAGTATCAAAGCTCGCTGGTAAGCGCCGAAGGGGCCGAGGTGCAGGCCGAGATCGATCTCGAGAACGCCAAGATCGCGCTTCGGCACGCGACCGGCACGCTGCTGAGAGCCTTTCAGGTCGAATTCGAACTTCAGAGTCCGGGTGAAACACCGTGGTACGCGTACATGTAGGGGTCGCGGCGGTCGGGTGGAGGAATCACCAGTGGATGCCTGTCACGCGTACGATTCACGAAATGCACGGCCGCCGCTAGGGCGCGGCGCTCTCAGATCG
>JAJYMR010000094.1 GCA_021786815.1 Deltaproteobacteria bacterium | reverse complement strand
CCCCTTGCTCCACCGCCCCACCAGGGGCAAAACATCAACCGACTCTACTTATGAATGCGGGTAAGTTGGGGTGCAGGCCACACCTCACAACTACAGGATCGGTCCGGATATCGGGACACATGGAAAAATGCGCCGGCGTTTGTTCCCAATCGGCCCGCTTCCCAACGGCAGAGGGGGATTTCAGCTCCACCTGTGGGGCAGAAACCAGGGATGCATAATGACGCACCTCAACACCGGAGACGTTTTGAATCACGATTTGGGGCTTGAGGAGGGCGATAACTGGCTGCAGGTGAATCCGTGAAGGCTCAGCGACACAGCATTGTTCTTGGAGTCCTATTGCTGGGCCTCGACCTCACGTTTGCGGTAGCCAAGGTCAGCGCCCACTGCGTGGGCCGCAAGCCGACGACCACCGAAAACCAATCGGAAGCCTTTGTCATCGAGCGAGCGCTTGTTTCTAACTGGCTCTACAACAAGATCGTGGATGAGGCGCTGCCACGGGAATCGCGCGAAAAACTGGAGAAGGACGTTGTCTATAATCGTCAGCCAAATGACGTTAATGCGCTGCTCGTGCTATTTGACAGCATGCAGTCCGAAGCGAGCGAGCGAATCCTAGCAAATCTGGGCAGCTACTACCTCGGCGAATCCGCAGGAGAGCTATATGAATGCGTCGTCCTGCGCAAGGGGAAAAGAATGGTCCCCTATCTTCGGCGCGAGCTCAGATACAGCGATTGCGCCCGCCAAACGCGAGGAAAGTATCGGAATCTTTGCCGAAGCCGCGCGAACCGCCAAGCTTACTTGGGATCAATAATCCAACAGCTCCATCAGGGCAAGGGGTGCCCTGACACGGATCCGAGCATTGATTACGCGCTGCACGCGCCACTACCCGACGTCAAACAACCGAGGCCAGTAGCACCCTCAACGTCGACAACGAGATGACGGCGTTCAACGGAACGACGCTCACCGGAGCCTGTCCTGAGCGAAGCCGAAGGAACGCCGACGGCAACCTGACCAACGACGGCACCAACAGCTATGTCTGGGACGCGCGCGGGCATCTGGCTACGCTAGCGGGTACCAACGTCGCGGCATACGAATACGACGCGTTCGGGCGGCGCGCGCAGAACACGCTTAACGGGGTGATGACGCAGTATCTGTATGACGGGCTGAATCCGGTCGAGGAAATGGATGGCGCGACCCCTCCAAATCCTACCGCGACGATGCTGACGGGGCTTGACATCGACGAGTATTTCCAGCGTGTCGATTCGAACGGCGCGCTGAGTTATCTTACGGACATGCTCGGCTCGACGGTCGCGTTGGCCGATTCCAGCGGAGCCCTCGAAACGACCTATACGTACGACCCGTTCGGTAATGTCACGGTCAACGGCGCGGACACGAATCCCTATCAATTCACCGGCCGCGAGAATGATGACACGGGACTGTACTACTACCGCGCCAGATACTACAGCCCAACGCTACAACGCTTCATCGCTCAAGATCCTCTCGGCGTCGCGGGAGGTGGGCCGACCCTGTATGGTTATGCGGCGAATGACCCGATTGATTTCTTCGATCCATTAGGGCTCGCAACGACCGGCAATGGAGTTATCGTAGGCGGAGCCGTTGGTGGCGCGGGCGCTACCTTTGACGTTCAAATAGTTCACGATACGCAAGGAAACTATGGCGTAGCGGTCACGGTTTGCGGTGGCGGCATTACTCAGCCTTTGGGAGTATCCCTGGGCGGTATTCACTCCTCAGGTAACGCGAATACAATCTCTGACCTCCAGGGCGCCTCGCTAGACGTGGGAACAGAGGTAAGCTCAGAGAACCCGTTACTACCGCTCGGCCCGATGGGGGGAGGCTCATTGACTCTCGGCACCGACGCTTCCGGAAACTCAACTGCGACGAAGAACGTTTGCGTGGGAGGGTCCGCTGGCATCTCGCCGTTGGAGATGAGCGGTATGGCATGCAAGACGTGGGTGTTCCCATGAATAGTTCGACGGCAGTGGCCACGCCGGGGCGGCTCCAAATGCGCGAGAGCGGCCAGTCCACTAAAGTGACAATAGGACCTTTTTGCGACAAGCTTCTTACCCTTTTGATGGCTGCCCTCTTGATAGTCATCGTGGCCAGCGCGCGCCCCAGTATCGGCTTTCCGCGCCCAGACCACCTTGGCCTATACCTGCTTGATGCGACAGCTTTCTTGATCGGCCTTGCAGTAGCAGCATACATACTCCTGTGGAATCTCAAATCCACCTCTACGCTTCTTATCACCCCTAACGAGGTGAAGATTACCCGGGGGCTGTTCCGTCAGGCTGCAAGGTCTCGACAGTTCTCGCGGTCTGAGTGTCAAAACTTCGAAGTCGGCTTCACTTGGCAATCGCGCATAACCGGTTGGGATCCGCAGACAGGTAATTATGGCGCACGGGTTTTGTACTTGCGTTATAGCGCGGGCCGAACCGTGGTAGCGCGAGGGCTAAGTGGTGAACAGACGGACCAGATTACTCAGCTTCTCCGCTCGTGCGGCTTCCAAGTCGTAGCCGACGTCCAGTGACAGGCTCGCGACTTCCAGGTGTCAGGACCTAGATTGACTGTCGGTCGCAACGTAGAAGCGCGGTGGTTAAAGCCGCCGTGGCAGTCGAGGTCACGGCGGCCAGCTGGGGCATTGTCGCCGCCCAGGGCCCTTGCTCAGGACAGCTCACAGTTACGAAGCTACCCAGCCTTTAAGCGGCGACTCAGTTGTAGCTCCGCCTCCTGTACCGCCGCCTGTGATGAGGTCTGTATCGCTGGCGCGCTCGGCTCGACGCTCGCGCTGGCGGACTCCAGCGGAGCCCTCGACACGACCTACAGCTACGAGCCGTTCGGCAATACGACGATCAGTGGCTCCAGCGGCAATCCCTACCAATTCACCGGCCGGGAGAACGATGACACGGGACTGTATTACTACCGCGCGAGGTATTACAGCCCGACGTTCCAGAGGTTCGTTTCGCAGGATCCGATTGGATTTGGTGGAGGCGACATAAACATCTATGCATATGTCCAGAATCAACCAACTATTCTTACGGATCCGCGCGGGAAGCAAGACGTGGTGCCTGTGCCTCCTGCGGGCGGTACGGACATTTCACCGTACACCGATATAGACCCGTTCGGACCTGAGGAGGGTCCGACGTGTTCTGCAGACTGGAAGCCCACTCTTAATGACTGTCTAAATGCCGCGGAAAATGACTTCCTATGGGAAAGGTTCTGTCGCGCGCTTCCAAACAAGCAGTTGAAGCAGGCATGCTGGAAGGTTGCCAAAAAAAACCCACAAGAGCGCAGGAACGTATGCATGGACTTCTGGGAGATTTAAGGGTTGACGACAGTGCGGAAAGACAACAAAAAACAGGGCTTGGGTCAAGTCATCGCTCGCAGGGTGCTGACACAGATGGGCCCGGAACTGCGACAGGTCGCCATCGCGATTGGCAGGCCCCGCCGACATCCCGAGGGCGATTGGGAATGTCCCTTTATGATCGAGGGGCTAAATGAACAAGGTTATTATCACACTGCGGGCGGCGTAGATGCGCTGCAAGCCCTACTGATGGCCGTTGAAGGAGTGCGTGTAAGTCTCGAACGAACCGGTCGTCGATTCTTTTGGCTTGACCGTGAAGCTGGGCCGGACATTCCTCGGTACCTTCCGACCCAGTATGGTCCGCGCTTCGAGGCGCGTCTAAATCGAATGATCGAACAACAAGCGAAGCGCTTTTGGGAAACCAGACTTAAGAGCAGGAAAGCGAATCTAGCTGAACTAGAGGCCGAAGTGAAGGTGCGCAGGGAGGTACTTGCAACGTTGGAAGCGGCGCTGAAAAAACGCCGGAAAGCAGCGGCCGACTGGGAAGCGGACTTAAAAAGTTGGAAGCCCGGCCAACGTCGCGGTTCTTGACGCTCACTCAGTTGCACGGCGACGGGCAGTCGCGCGCTGGCGATCGCCCCCTGGGAATGACGGCCCCGCTTGTACTATCGAATGACCCAGGTGGTGGATTCGATCGCCGGGACCATCCAGCGCGCCTACGACGGGCTTGACGACCTGACCGAGGAGCAGACGCCTCAGGGCGCGGTCACCTATACCTACGACCTTGCGGGGCGGCGCCTCTCGATGGCCGCGGCCAGCCAGGCAACCGTCAAATACGCGTGGGACAACGCCGACCGGCTGACGGGGATTACCCAGGGAACCACCTCCGTAAGCTTCTCCTATGACGCCGCCGATCGGCGCACGAAGCTCACGCTGCCCAACGGGATGGTCCTGGCGTATAGTTACGACAGCGACTCGCACGTGACCGGGATGACCTGGAGCCTTGGCACAACCCAGCTCGGCAACCTGAGCTACGCCTACGACGCCGACGGACGGGTTACGGTAAAGGGTGGGAGCTTTGCGCAGGTGAATCTTCCCGCGGCGGCAACCGGCAACACCTTCAACGCGGACAATGCGATGACCGCATTCAACGGAGCCGCGCTTACCTATGACGCCAACGGGAACCTGACCTCGGACGGGACCAACAGCTATATCTGGGACGCGCGCGGGCATCTGAGTACGCTGGCGGGCACGAACCTCGCGGCCTACCAGTACGATGCGTTCGGGCGGCGGGTGCAGAACACTCTCAATGGCGTGATGACGCAGTATCTGTACGACGGGCTCAACCCGGTCGAGGAGTTCGACGGCGCGAGCCCTCCCAACGTGACGGCGACGATGCTGACCGGGCTCAACATCGACGAGTATTTCCAGCGCGCGGACTCAAGCGGCACGCTGAGTTATCTGACGGACATGCTCGGCTCGACGCCTGTAATCCCACTCTGAAATCCGGACCGGGCCGGTCCATACGACCCGAAGCGGGGATTGCACCTTGGAGAGGAAACGGGAACTTTGCGCCGGGCTTCGCGGTTTAAACCGCAGAACGCGGGCGCGAGAATAATCCGGGCGCTCCCGGCGTCCCAGCATTACGCGGGAACGTTTCGGACGGCATGACCCGCGCTTCCGGGGACAAGGGGTAGCGATGACTCGAAGAAAATTCGTCCGTCTCGCCGGTTCAGCCTTTGTTCTTGCAAATCTTCCGCTCGCGGCGGGGACAGCATGCGGCGGCGCGGAAGCGGCCTCGCAATACGGCGGCTTCACGCCGAACTCCGATTTCTACATCACCTCGTACGCGAGCACGCCGCGCGTGGACGTGCGCTCGTGGCGGTTTCGCATCAAGGGTCTCGTCGCCAATCCCGTCGAGCTTTCCTACGGCGCGATTCGCGCGATGCCGCAGGTCAGGGAGACGCTGACGCTCGAATGTATCGGCAATCCGGCCGGCGGAAGCGCGATCGGCGACGCCGAATGGGTCGGCGTCGCGCTTAGACCGATGCTCGAGCGCGCGAAGGTTGACCGGCGCGCCGTGTACGCCGTGATGCGTGGGGCGGACGGCTACGCAACCGGACTTCCGGTCGACGAACTGCTGCGCAAGGAGAACTTCCTGCCGTACATGATGAACGGCGTCGCGCTTCCGGCCGACCACGGCTATCCGCTTCGCATTTTCATCCCGGGCAAATACGGGATGAAGCAGCCCAAATGGCTCACGGAGCTCGAATTCGTCGACCATGAGTTTCTCGGCTACTGGGAGCGGCGCGGATGGACCAACAGCGCGTGGCGAAAGCCGAATTCCGGCTTTTTCAGCCCGAAAGCGCGCCCGAGCGGCTTCTTCTCATTCTTCTCGTCGCCCGCCGAGGTCAAAGGCCCAGTGGACATCGTCGGATGGTCGCTTGCCGGGCCGTCGGGAATCAAACGGGTCGAACTTTCGACCGACGCGGGCAAGACCTGGCATCCGGCGGAAATAATCGAGAATCGCTCGCCCTATATCTGGACCATCTGGAAGTACCGCTTCACGCCGGCGCGCACCGGCAACTACGTGGTCAGGGTTCGCGCAACCGACGGCGACGGCGTCGTGCAGCCTGCCGACGACCCGCAGACCGGAAGCGGTACCAGCGCGCAGGCGCGGCTTGCGCTGGTCGTGACTTCGGTCTAGAAACGGGCTGTTTCACCAGTCGCAACTTTGTCGGCGGCGTTCGCGGTCTCGTCCTCCCGAACGCCGCCGAATCCTATCTTCAGGGAAGCAGCGTGGCGGTATGACCCGCTCGCGCCGTGCTCATCGAGGCTGTCGTCGTGAACTTGCTGCCCCGCGCATTGGCGACTTCCGCCGAAGTCTGCGGCGAGCCGAACTGATCAAGTCCTCCGGCGACAAGCACCGAGCCGTTGGAAAGCAGCGTGGCGGTTTGCGCCGTTCGCTCCGTGGACATCGCGCCGCCCGCGGTGAACGCGCCCTTTCGCTGGGCGTAGATGTCCGTGCTCGTTGAACTGGAACTGCCGCCGGCCTCGAGCACGTTGCCGTTGTTGAGCAGCGTAGCCGTGCCCTGCGCGCGCGGAACGATCATGCTGGATGTTGCGGAGAAAGAGTCGCTGGTCGGATCGTAGATTTCCGCTGACCCTACCGTACCGAAGTTGTCGATCCCGCCGGCGATAAGCACCGTCCCGTCGTTGAGCAGCGCAGCGCTCGGGAACTCGCGCGAGTCCGTCATCAACCCGGTCACCGAACTGAAACTGTTGGTGGTCGGGTCGAAAATGTCCGCCGTATCAGAAATTGCGCCCGACGTGTCGCTCGCGCCGCCAGCGATCACTACTTCGCCGTTGGAAAGCACGGTCGCGGTCGCACCGTAGCGCGCCGAACTCATGCAATTGTTCGACGAGGCACCCGCAACCGTGCAAGTGACCATCGTGAACGTGCCCGTGCCGGGATCGTAGATCTCGGCGTTCTGGAGCACGGTTTGAGTGCCGGTCGAGTCCACCGATAGCCCTCCCGCTATCAATACATCGCCGTTGGGCAGCGGCGAGGCCGTCTGGTATTCGCGCGGATAGTTCATCGACCCAGTCGTCGCGATGAAGCTGCCGCTGCTGGGATCGTAAAGCTCCGCTGACGAAAGCGGCGTGTTGGTTGAGTCGGCGCCGCCCGTGAGCAGCACCTCGGTGGTTGTGGTGCCGGTGTTGTTGGGCACGCTGACCAGGGTCGCGGTATGGAACTTGCGCGCCGCGGTCATCGTGTTCGTGCTTGGAGTGAAGGTCCCGCTCGCGGAATCGTAGATTTCGGCGGTTGCGGTCGCGTCGCCGGCGAGATTGGTCTCGCCGCCGGCGATTAGCACGCGGCTGGTCGGCCTGGCCCACGCTTCGCCCGCGGCAAGCGCGACCGAGAGCGCAACCGCGCCGATTGCGCAAAGCGCTCGGTTCGATCCCCCATTTCTATACAAACCCCTTTTCATAAAATTTCCCTCGCCAGAAAGTAGAGTCACTTGACAAGGAGTTTAGTTCCATTGCGCAAAATGAGGCAAGGGGTGCTTTGACACGTTTTGACGAATCCTGCCTGCATGGAGCGGCCATGCTATCGGCCGAACAGCGACTCGAAAAACCTCCCAAGCGCACCGAAAACGCTCGAAGACGCGGGCTGCACCGGCTTTCCCGGCGGCGCGGCAGGCGTTGTCGCGGTTGGCGCAACCGGCGCCGGGGTGGACACAACCGCTCCGCCGTGGAGCGGGCATAACCAGGTCGGCGCAGTCCCGGCCAGAAACGGAAGGGTTATTGCACGCGGACAGGCGGTCGTGGCAAGGCCCCCGCTTGCCGGATCGATCGTGGCCATCGTGATTCCACGCGGCACGGGAAAGTTTTCGGGTTCGCCGGGCGCGGCTTGCGTCATGAATCCGACCCACGCGGGCAGCGCGGCCTCGGCGCCGGTCAATCCGATGCTTCGCGGATGGTCGAATCCCACCCAGACGCCGCACACCAGGCGCGGCGTATAACCGACGAAATACGCGTCGTGGTAATTCTGCGACGTTCCCGTCTTGCCTGCGGCGGGAAAATGGAGCCCGAGCTGCGCGGACGACGCGGCCGTTCCGTAGCGAAGGACCGCTTCGAGCGCTCCGGTCATCAGGTACGCGACGCGGGGATCGGCGACGCGACGCGCGTCGCTCGCGTGATGAAAGATCAGATGGCCGCTTGCGTCCACCGCCGAATCGACCGCCCATGGCGTGTTTTCCACACCGAGGTCCGCGAAGACCGCGTAGGCCGACGTCAGTTCGAGCAGCGTCGTATCGCCCGCGCCGATCGCGATCGGAAGGTATCGCGGCAGACTTTCATGGATTCCAAGCTCGTGCGCCGTGCGAATCATCAGCGGCGGCCCAAGCCTGCTTCCCACCCACGCGGTCGGCACGTTAAGCGATTCGAACAGCGCCTCGGCCACCGTGACCTGGCCCTGGTAATTGCGCTCGTAATTCTCCGGCGCCCATCCGTTGAACGACATCGGGCGGTCCGGAAGTACCGAGGCAAGCGTAAGCGCGGGATGGAACGGCGATCGGCTCGGATCGAGCGCCGAGAGATAAACGACCGGCTTGAACGCCGAGCCGGGCTGGCGCATCGCCGTCGTCACGCGGTTGTACTGGCTCGCGGCGTAGTTGCGCCCGCCGACCATCGCGAGGATCGCGCCCGTTGCCGGGTCGAGCGCCACCATCGCGCTCTGAAGCCGCTTCAGCCGGTCGCGGCGGCGAAGCCGCGGATGCGCCCGCTCGATGCGCTTCAAGTTGTTCTCGACCGCCTCCTGCCCCTCGGCCTGCATCTCGGTGTCGAGCGTTGTATAGACCTTGAGCCCGCTTAGCCTGCCGTCGAGTCCCGGAATCGACTTGACGAAATCCGTCACGTAATCCGTGAAATACGGCGCGCGCCGAATCCCCGGCGTCGCCGCGACCTCAACCGGCGAGGCGATCGACGCAAGATAGACGCTCCGGTCGATCACGCCCGCGTCGAGCATCGTGCGCAGCACCGTGTCGCGGCGGACGCGGCACTCTTCAGGATGGCGGCGGGGGTCGTAGAGCGTCGGCGCGCGAATCATCCCGATAAGCGTCGCCGCCTCGACCGGCGTCACCTCGCTCAAGTCCTTGTTGAAGAAGTAACGCGCCGCGAGCGGAAGTCCGACGATCGGTGTGCCGTGGTACTCGCCCATCGGAACGTCGTTGATATAGCGTTCCAGAATTTCGTTCTTCGAGAGCCGGACTTCGAGCACGAGCGCGACCGCTAGCTCCTTGAACTTGCGCGAGAAGTTGCGCGCGCGATTCTGAAGAAACGTGCGCGCAAGCTGCTGGGTGAGCGTGCTCGCGCCCTGCACCAGATGGCCCGCGCGCAGATCGTCAATCGCGGCCTCGACGATACGGATCGGATCGAAGCCAGGATGATAGTAGAACCATCGGTCCTCGGTCGCGATCAGTCCCTTGACGAAGAACGGCTTTAGCTCGCCGAGCGAGACTTCGACCCGCTCGGCAGGCGCGCCGGGCAAAAGCCGCCCGATCACTTCCGGTTCGAGAGCCGCGCCCCGAAACGCGACGCCGTAGCGATCCGCAACCGTGACGATCCGCGTGCCGTCGAGCGCGAGACGGACCATCCGCGCCGGATAGTCGTCAACGCCGACGCGAAAGGCGCGAACGTAGATCTTCACCAGGCCCGGCTGCGCGGAGAACTCGCCCGGCAGCTCGACCCTGGGGCTTTGCGTGTAGCTAAGATGGGCGAGGCGGTCGAAAAGCCGCAGACGCTGGATATCGTCGCCCGCACGGATAACCGTCGGAGCCGAGTAGATCGCGGAGGTTAGAGCGGCCTGACGCTCGGCGATGAGCGCCGAGATCTCGATATAAAGCTGCGCGAGGTAGAACCCGGTCCCGAAAGTGAGGAGCAGGAAGGCTGCCGCCGCGGCAGCGCGCAGGCGAGAGAAGCGCGCCTTGCTCCTGCCTTTGCGCTTGCGGCCGCGCTTTCGCCACTTCGGAAACCAACTCCGCACGCCATACCCTCCAACCCAATTCGCCCGCACGACTCGATGACGCGCGGACCCGCAAGGACGAGTATAGCGGCCTCAAAAAAGGCGTGACCAGCGCCAGAAAGAAACTGTCCGGTTCGCGCCGCCGCGCCGCGCTTATTGCTTGTAGCCGAACCGGCGGAGCATCTCGCGCCGCTCGGCCTGCTCGGCGCTGCCCTCGACGCCCTTGGGCGGAGCGCCGTCGATCACACCGACAACGCCGCGTCCGCTCTCGTCGCCCGCGACCAGGACCTTGACCGCGTTCGCCGTGGCGCAAAAGACGGTGCAGACTTCGGATACCGACTTGATTTGGTTGAGCACGTTTATCGGGAAGGCGTTGCCGAGGATCACCACGAAGACGTGCCCCGCTCCGATTTCCTGCGCGGCGCTTACCGCGGCGTCTTCGAGTTCGTGATCGGTCCCGGTATGCCGTATCAGGCACGGGCCCGACGCCTCGCAGAAGGCAAGCCCGAACTTGACGCCCGGAACCGCCTGCACGATCGCTTCGTAGAGATCCTCGACCGTCTTGATGAAATGGGCCTGGCCGACGATCACGTTCGTGTCGGCCGGCTTCTTGACTTCGACCGCATTGATTTCCATCGCAGATGCCCCGCGCGAATTGCTGCCGACGATGATAGGAGAAGGCAACCGCCAACGGAAAGCGGTCGACGCGACGAGCACGGTCGGATGCCGCCGCGGTAGCGGCCGTCTTGCCGGGCTACAGATAGTGCGAAAGGCCGCGGCGTTTCAGCTCCTCGGTCACGCGGCGGGTTTCCTGCGAGCGAGCGCGGTTGATGATGAGCAGCGCGTCGGGAGTGTCCACGGCAACGATATCCTTCACGCCAAGCAACACCATCAGGCGCGAATTGCTGTGTGCGAGCACGCCGTCCGAGTCGAACGCGAGCACCTCTCCCACCAGCACGTTTTCCGTCTGCCCGCCCATCGCTTCCCAAAGCCCCTCCCAGGTGCCGACGTCGTGCCATTCGAAGCCCGCGCGCACGCCGAGCACATTTCGGCTTTTTTCGACTATTACCCGGTCGAACGAGTCGAAATCGAACCCGCGATAGGCGCGTGCGACCGCCGCAGGCCGCCCCCGCCCGAGCGTATCCATCGCCTCTGCGAGCTTCGGACAATGCGCCGCGAACTCAGCGCGAAGCTTCGCCGTGTCCATCACGAACATCCCGGCGTTCCAGAGAAAGCGCCCCGATTTGACCATCCGACGCGCGACCGCGAGCGAAGGTTTCTCGACGAACCGCTTCACGCGAAAGCCGCCGTCAACCGCCGCGCCAACTTCCTGGTATCCGTAGCCGGTCTCGGGGCGGTTCGGCGGAACGCCTATCACGACGATCGATTCTTTCGCGCGCGCAAGCCGAAACGCCTCACGAAGCGTGCGCCGGAAGCCCGCGGGAGGCGTGATGTAATGGTCGGCCGGCATCACCGCGACCGTCGATTCTCCCACACGCTCGCGGATCACCGCCGCGCCGTAGGCAATCGCGACCGCGGTGCCGCGTCCCTCCGGTTCGAGAATCAGGTTGGCCGCGGGAATAAGGCCCTGAAGCGCCTTTCGGAAGGCGTTTTTCTGCGCGGCGGTTGCGAGCACGAAAATACGCTCGCGCGGCACAACGTCCTTGAGCCTCGCGATCGTGTCGCCGAGCAGCGTCGAGCCTTTGCCGAGCGAAAAAAGCGGCTTGGGCCGCTCCTCGCGGCTCGCGGGCCAGAATCTCGTTCCGCGCCCGCCCGCGATTATCAGCGCTGCGGCGTGTCCGGCGCGCTTCGGCGTCTTTTTAGCCCGCATCCGCTTCACATCGCACCCAGTTCCTTGAGCTTGCCTTCGAAGATCGAGCGGATCTCGCCGAGGCTCTTTTCGTCCGACGCCTCGAAACGCAACACCAGCGCCGGCTGCGTGTTGGACGCGCGCACCAGGCCCCATCCGTTGGGAAACTTCACCCGCGCGCCGTCGATCGTGATTACGTCGTAGTGCTTGGAAAAATACTCGGCCGCTCTCCGTACCACGTCGAACTTGCGATCGTCGGGACAGTCGAGGCGGATTTCGGGCGTAAAGCAGGTGCGCGGCAGATCGGCCAGCAGTTGCGCGAGCCCCTTGCCCTCGCGGCTCACGATTTCGAGCAGGCGAAATGACGCGTAGATCGCGTCATCGAAGCCGTAATAACGGTCGGCGAAGAACATGTGACCGCTCATCTCGCCCGCGAGCGCGGCGTGCTCTTCCTTGAGCTTGCTCTTGATGAGCGAATGGCCGGTTTTCCACATCACGGGACGTCCGCCGTGGCGCGCGATATCGTCGTACATGCGCTGCGAGCATTTTACATCGCCGATAAAGGTCGCGCCGGGGCGCTCCTTCAGGATCGAGCGCGAGAAGGCGACCATCAGTTCGTCGCCCCACACAATCCTGCCGTTCTCGTCAACCGCGCCGACCCGGTCCGCGTCGCCGTCGTAGGCGATACCGATATCGACCTTCTTCCGCTTCACGAGCGCGACCAGGTCGCGCATGTTCTCCTCGACGGTTGGGTCGGGATGATGATTTGGGAAATGCCCGTCCATCTCGATGTAGAGTTCCTCGGTCAGCGCACCCATCTCGCGCATCAGCG
>JAJYMR010000372.1 GCA_021786815.1 Deltaproteobacteria bacterium | reverse complement strand
ACGGCGAAGTTCCGACCGAGGCCCGTCCCGCGCCCGAGCACGGACAGCATACCGAGGAAATCCTGCTCGAAATCGGCTACACGTGGGAGGAGATCGCGAAGCTTCACGAAGTCGGCGCAATCGGCGTGCTCGGCGCCTGAGAGAAAAAAATCGCTTGATGCGACCTCCTTTCGTGAGAGAATCGAAGGGCCAGCAGCGGAAGGAAAAGGAAAGATGGCCTTCAACAAAGATGACGACGCATTGGTCGCAGAATTCGAGTATGCGTTCAAAGACTACCTCGCTCGCCTGATGGACCTTCGGCAGAACCCGAGCGACCCCGGGGCCCAGAGGGCATTCGGCCAGGCTGACAGGCGCCTTGAGGAAGTCCGGCAAAAGGTAAGGCCGCGGATCGTTCCACTCCAATGAGAAAGCACAAGCGGCGCCGCAAGTCGCGCACTTCGGCGAATGCGGCGCTGCGCTCGCACCAACTTCGCCGCGGCAAAATCGTGGAAACGCCGCTTCGCGCTCGTTATCTTGGCCAGACGCGTTAGGCCTAAAGTTTCAGCGTTTGGCTTCAGGGTTGTAGTCAGAGGTAAAACGAATTGAGAGGCGAATTCCCGGAATTCGCCTGACGATACGCGACGCTTCCGAGAGGTTTCGAACAATGGCGGCAAAAACAGAAATAGCGGAAGTAAAGGCGCGCGAGATTCTCGACTCTCGCGGCAATCCCACGATCGAAGTTGACGTCACGCTCGCAGGCGGAGCGTTCGGGCGCGCCGCCGTGCCTTCGGGCGCGTCAACCGGCGCCCATGAGGCGCTCGAACTGCGCGACGGCGACAAGAAGCGCTTCGGCGGCAGGGGCGTGCTCAAGGCCGTCGCCAACGTCAACGGCATGATCGCGCCGCGGATAAAAGGCTTGGACGCGACGCGCCAGTCGGACCTCGACGCGCTTCTAATCCAGATGGACGGCACCGAGAACAAGGCCAAGCTCGGCGCGAACGCGATCCTCGGTGTTTCGCTGGCAGCAGCGTATGCAGCGGCTGCCGCAAGCGGGATGCCGCTGTATCGGTACCTTAACCATGACGCGCACGTGATGCCGGTCCCGATGATGAACGTGCTCAACGGCGGCAAGCACGCCGATTCCAGCGTCGATATGCAGGAGTTCATGATCGTCCCGGTCGGAGCGCCTTCGATGGCCGAAGCTATACGGATGGCCGCCGAGGTGTTCCATGCCCTCGCGGCGGCGCTGAAGAAGCGCGGATGCTCCACCAACGTCGGCGACGAAGGCGGCTTCGCGCCCAATCTGAAGAGCAACGAAGAACCGATCGAAGTTATCCTCGAAGCGATCGAAAACGCCGGCTATCGTCCCGGTATCGACGTCGCGATCGCGCTCGACCCCGCCTCCAGCGAGTTTTGCGAGAACGGCAAGTACGTTTTCGCACGGTCCGATCGGAAATCGCGTAGCGCGGCCGAGATGGTTTCCTATTACGCCGATTGGATCGGACGCTACCCGATAGTCTCGCTCGAGGACGGGCTCGCTGAAGACGATTGGGCGGGATGGGCCGAATTGACGCGCGCGCTGGGCTCGAAAGTCCAGCTCGTCGGCGACGACATCTTCGTGACCAACACCAAACGCATCGAGCGCGGAATCAAGGAAGGCGTGGCCAATTCGGTCCTGATCAAGCTGAATCAGATCGGGACGCTCACCGAAACGCTCGCCGCTATCGATATGGCGCGCCGCGCCGGCTACACCTGCGTCATCTCGCATCGCTCGGGCGAGACCGAAGACACCACGATCGCCGACCTTGCGGTCGCAACCGGAGTCGGCCAGATAAAGACCGGCTCGATGAGCCGCAGCGAGCGGATCGCGAAATACAATCGCCTGCTCAGGATCGCCGAAGAACTCGGCTCGCGCGCGACTTATCCGGGCGCGTCGGTGTTCGCGCGCAGCGGCAAGACTGCGGGAGCGTCGCGATGAGCCGTCCGCCCATTGCCGCGCTGATAATTTTCGACGGATGGGGGCTTCGCGCCGAGCGCGAGGCGAATGCGATCGCGGCCGCGAAGACGCCCACGATGGATCGCCTGTGGAGCACCCAGGCGCATACCGAACTCGACGCTTCGGGCGAATCGGTCGGACTTCCGCCCGGAATCATGGGCAATTCCGAAGTTGGCCATCTGACGATCGGCTCGGGCCGCGTGATTTACCAGGACGTGATGCGCATCACCAAGGCCGTGGAGCGAAGCGAGTTCTCGCGCAGCGATGCCCTGCTCGGCGCAATCCGCAAATCCAAGGGCCATACGCTTCATGTCTGGGGACTGCTTTCCGACGGAAGCGTTCATAGCCATATCGACCATCTGCTCGCGATACTCGACCTCGCGGCGCGTGAAGGCGCGGGTGAAATCGCCGTGCATGCGGTGCTCGACGGACGCGACAAGCCGCCGCGCTCCGCCCTGCCATTCATCGGGCAACTCGAAGCGAAGCTGAAAGCGATCGGCCGCGGACGTATCGCGACGGTTTCGGGGCGCTACTACGCGATGGACCGCGACAAAAGATGGGAACGCGTGGAACGCGCATGGCGTGCGCTCGCCGAGGGTGAAGGAAGACCAGCCGCGTCTGCGCGCGACGCGGTCGAGCGCTCCTACGCCGAGGACAAGAGCGACGAATTCGTCGAGCCGTGCGTAATCGGCACGCCGACGAAGGTCTGCGACGGCGATCAGGTCATCTGTTACAACTTCCGCGCCGACCGCGCACGCGAACTGACCGCCGCGCTCGCGCTCGAAGACTTCACCGGGTTCAAGCGCCCGCGCTTCCCGAAGGTCGGGTACGTCTGCATGACCGAGTACGACCACAGCTTCAACCTGCCGATCGCGTTCGGGCCAGAGGAAGTGCGCAACACGCTCGCAGAGGTTTTCGCGCGCGAGAAAATCCGCAATATCCGGATCGCGGAGACCGAAAAGTACGCGCACGTGACCTATTTCCTGAACGGCGGCGTCGAAAAGCCGTTCCCGTGCGAGGAACGCGTCCTGATTCCGTCATCCAAGGTTGCGACTTACGATCTCGAGCCGGAGATGCGCGCGCGAGAGATTGCCGAACGCGCGGCCGAGGAGGTCGCAAGGGGAAACTTCGACGTTGTCGTTATCAATTTCGCCAATCCCGACATGGTCGGCCATACCGGCAACATGGCGGCGACGGTCAAAGCGGTCGAGGCGACGGATGAAGCGCTCGGCGTGGTGATCGGCGCGATCGAAAAGCGCGGCGGTGTCGCGCTGATTACCTCCGATCACGGCAACGCCGAGTTCATGGCCGATCCGAAAACCGGGCAGCCGCACACCGCGCACACGACCTTTCCGGTCCCGCTCATCCTTTACGATCCGAAGTATCGCGGCGCACTCAAGGACGGCGGCGGGCTTTCGGATGTCGCGCCTACATTTCTCGGGATGCTCGGGATCGGCATTCCGGCCGAAATGACCGGCCACGACCTGCGGATGCCAAAGGCGTAGCCGCAGTCGCCTGGCCTACCAGCGGACGACCTGTTCGTAGATCTTCGGAAGCTGAAGCGGCAGCGAGGCGATATCGTCGATCACCAGGTAACGCGACGACTGGCACATCTGGCGCAGGTAATCGTGGCCGGTCTTGTCCACCGTAATACAGAACGACGTCACACCCGCCATCTCCAGCTCCTTCAGCGCCACCATCGTGTCCTGGATTCCGTAGGCGTTCGAGCGGCGGTCGTGCCCGTAGTCGAAGTCCTGCGGAAAGCCGTCGCTCAGCAGGATCACGTGCCGGGCTCGCGCGCCAACGTCCTTGAACTTCTCGCGCGCGTGCCGGATAGCGGTGCCCATCCGGGTCGAGCGCTTGGGTTCGACCGCGCCGATGCGCGCCCTGACTTCGTCGGAGAGTTCCTGGTCGAATTCCTTGATCACGTAGAACTCGACGTTGTCGCGCCCATGGCCCGAAAATCCCATTATCGCGTACGAGTCGCCAAGTTCCTCGAGCGACTGGGCCATTATGACCAGCGCTTCCTTGTTGACGTCGATAATCCGGCGCGGACGCCTTATCGCATCGGGCCGGCGCTGCCACGCCTTCATCCAGTCGTCGTTGTCGTCGTCGTCCGCCCATCTGCTCGGCTCACGATGGATCGGCTCGTCGGTCGAGGCCGACATATCGAGCAGGAAAAGCGTCGCGATATCGCGCGATTCCTTCTTGCGCGCCTTGTACACGCGCGGGTCGGGAATCTCGCCCATCCGGCGCGAGACCTGCATCTCGATCGTGCGGTCCAAATCGATTTCCTCGCCGTCCTCCAGCCCGCGCACCATCCGGTATGACGCCGGGCGGATCTTCTGGAAATGGCGGCGCACGACCGGCAGCAGTTCCGAGTAGCGTTCGAGCGTAGCCGCGTAGAAATCGCCCTCGTCTCCCGCCAGTAGTATCTCGCGCAATCGGCACCAGTTGCGGCGGTAATCGCCGAGCGTGTAGTCCCACTCGTCGTAGGCGTAGTAGCTGTCCTGGCGGCCGCGCGCGATAATCAGGCGTCCCTGTCCCGACACCGAGCCGAGTTCGCTCAGCTGTTCGCGCAGATGCTCGAGCCCGTCTTCCTTGTTCTGAAGCTGGGTCAGGTACATCCCGTCGCCTTCGCTCTCGCCGCTCGATTCGGTCGGATTGATCTCGGCGCCCGCCTCTATCATCTTGCGCAACTCCTCGGGCGAGAGCGCGGGGCTCTTTCCGCCCTTTCCGGAGTGTCCCGATGCCTTGAGGTTGACGTTCTGATCCGGCTCGCCGCCAGCAGCGTCGCTGTCATCAGTATCGTCGGCGCTGCCACTTGCGCTCTCCGTGCCGCCCTTTATCCTGCTCGCGAGCTCGTTCGAGACCGCGTCGGCGCCTTCGCCGAGCGCGTCGTCGCCGACCTCGCGCGCCGAGGCCATCAGTTCCTTGAGCCATCCGTAAAGCGCGCTTGCCTGGCGCACGCTCAAGAGCACGTCGGCGCCGCGCTGACGAAGCGGCGCGAAAAGCGCTGCGGCTTGCGCGGCTATCACCGAGCCGGCCAGTTCGTCGGCATCGAACAGATCGAGCGACGACCGCACCAGCAGCGTGCTTAGTGTCCGCTGATTGAGGCTCTCGGCCAGCGCGCGGTTCAGTTGCGCAATCGTGGGCGCAAGCCCGCGATAACGCCGACGCATCTCGGCGTCGATACGCGAGGACTCGCACAGCCGCATCAGCGCGCCCCCAAGCGCCGGATCGTCGAACGACGCGATGAAAGCGTCGAGCGCCTCCGTGCCGGTTTCTCCGCGCTCCTCGAAGCCCGCGATGTCCGCGAGCCTAAGTGCGAAAGTTCCGAATTCGTGGCGCGCGGCGAGATGGGCCGCAACCGAGAAATAATAGTCGTGCGCGGTAAACCCCGCGCCAAGCGTGGCGACACGCTCCGGCAGATACGCCATCTCGCCCGCCGCGAACGGGTACTGGAACGGCAGCACCGCGCCGCAATTGGCGAGCGAATCGAGACGAAACTCCAGCGGATACAGCATCCGCATGAATTTCGTGAGAACCGCCTTCAGCTCGTGAAGTTCCTGGCTTTCGGACTCGGGCTCCATCCCTGACTAGTGTACCCGATCATGACAGAGACAGCGTCATCCATGCAATTTTCCGTCTCGATTCGCAAGCGGCCGGCCGGGGGTGCGATTTTGCCCTCTTTCCTTGACTTTCCCGACATCGGCGGACTTAGATGGTTCGAGTCATGCGTTCCAGCCCACGTTGTCCCTTTCTCTTCCCGGCGGTATCGGCAGCGGTCATCGTAGTTCTGATGTTCGCGTCGGCCGCCTCGGCCCTGGCGGGGCTCACCGACCACGTCGAAACCGAGACCCTGCCCAACGGCCTCAAGGTGCTCGTACTCGAGAACCACAAGGCGCCGGTCGCGACGCTCAGCATTTTCTACAAGGTCGGCTCGCGCAACGAACAGGTGGGCAAGACCGGCATCTCGCACCTGTGCGAGCACCTGATGTTCCGCGGCACGAAAAAGCTCGGTCCCGAGCAGTTTTCCAAAATAATCCAGGAGAATGGTGGCACCGACAACGCGTTTACGACCGCCGACTACACCGATTACTTCGAAATAATCAACGCGCGCAACCTCGACGTTCCGATCCGGCTCGAAGCCGACCGGATGGCGAATTTCGATCCCAAGGGATTCGACGCCGAAAAGGCGGTCGTGATGGAGGAGCGGCGGCTTCGCACCGAAGACAACCCCGAGGACGCGCTTTACGAGATAACCAAGGCGCAGGCCTACGTCGAGTATCCGTACCACTGGCCGGTCATCGGATGGATGAGCGACATCCGCCATCTCACGCTCAAGGACGCGCTTGCGTACCATGCGATGTACTACTCGCCGCGCAACGCGGTCGTGGTCGCGGTCGGCGACTTCGAGGCCAAGAGAGTGCTCAAGCAAATCGCCGAGGCGTTCGGCTCGATAAAGAACGGCCCCGAAGCTCCTCCCTTTACGCAGACCGAGCAGGAGCAGAAGGGCGAGCGCCGTGTGACGCTCAAGCACGCGGCGAACCTGCCCGCGCTGATCGTCGCCTACCACGTCCCGAACCTGCGCAGCCCGAGCGCTTATCCGATCGAAATTGCCGGCGAAGTCCTCGGCGACGGCAAAAGCTCGCGGCTCTACCAGGACCTGGTCGTAAACAAGCAGATGGTGGTCGATGTCAGCGTCGGCTACGACATGACCTCCTTCGGCCCGCAGTTGTTCACCGTCTCGGCCCAGATGCGGCCGGGCGTGAAGACCAAGGACGTGCTGGCGGAGATCGAAAAACAGCTTGCGGCGCTTCGCGACAAGCCGGTCGGCGCCGAGGAGCTGCAGAAGGCAAAAAACCTCGAGCAGGCGGAATTCGTCTTCGGCCAGGATTCGATCTTCCAGGAGGCGATGCTGCTGGGGGTGTACCAGATGCTGGGTGACTACCACATGCTTGACCAATACATTCCGAGCATCGACAAGGTCACCGCGGCCGGCGTCCGGCGCGTCGCGCGCAAGTACTTCATCAAGTCGAACCGAACGGTTGGCGTTCTCGTTCCGACCGGCCTGCTGCCTCATGAGGCCGGCGGCGGAAAGCAGGGAATGATCCGATAAACGGGAGCGCGCGCGATGAAATCACGGACAACAATTCTCTCATTGACGCTCGTCGCCGCCGTTTTCGCGATTTTCGCCACAGGCAGCGCAAACGCGCTAACGATCAAGCGGATGACGCTTCAGAACGGCGCCGTTCTGCTCGTCTCGCCGCAGCATCTGCTCCCGATGGTCACGGTCGATATCGCCTTCGACGCGGGCGCTCGGCGCGATCCCAAGGGCAAGGCGGGCCTCGCTTCGCTCACCGCAAGCTGTCTCACGCTCGGCACCAAGACGCTCACGCCCGAGGAGTTCAACCGCAAGGTTGACTTCATGGGCAGCTCGGTCTCCGTTGACGCCGGACGCGATTACGCGGTCGCAGGCTTCACCTCGCTCAAGAAATACGAGGACCAGAGCCTCGAACTGCTCGCGCAGGCTCTCACCGAGCCGCGCCTTGCCGACAAGGATATCCTGCGCAAACGCGGCGAGCAGGTCGCCGGAATAAAGTCGAGCCTCGAAGATCCGGGTTACGTCGCGAGCGTGACCTTCGCGAAGAAACTGTTCGACGACGGCCCCTACGGCAATCCGATCGACGGAACCGTCGAGTCGGTCGGCAAGCTCACGCCCGCCGACGTGCGCGCCTTCTACCAGCAGCATTACAAAATGGGCGACGCGGTGATCGCTGTCGCCGGCGACGTGAATCCCGAAGAGATAAAGGCGAAGCTCGACAAGGCGTTTGCCGCGCTCAAGGGCACCGTACCCGCGCAGGCCGAGCCCGAGGCGCCCAAGGTCGCCCCGGGAATCCATCTCAACCTCGTCAACCGCAACGTCGCCCAGGCGAACGTCATAATGGGCTTCGGCGGAATCGCCCGCTCCAATCCCGATTTCTACCGCCTGCAGGTGATGAACTACGTGCTCGGCGGGGGAGGATTCGCCTCGCGCCTGATGCAGTCGGTGCGCACCAAGGCCGGCCTTGCCTACTCGATTTACAGCGGCTTCGACGCGGGCAAATTTCCCGGTCCGTTCGGCGTCGTTCTCCAGACCAAGAACAAGAGCGCCAACCAGGCAATCCACCTGGTCCTCCAGCAACTCGGCGAAATCCGCGAGAAACCGATCTCCGACAAGGAGCTTGCGGCGGCCAAGAAATTCCTCATCGGAAGCTTCCCGCTCAAATTCGACCGGCTCAGCTCGATCGCGAGCTTCATGCTCCAGGTAGAGCTCAACAAGCTCGGCCTGAATTATGCCGATGAATATCCTAAGCTGATCGACGCGATAACCACTCAGCAGACCCTCGAGGTCGCAAAGAAATACCTGCATCCAGACGCGATTGTTCTGGTCGTGGTGGCGAACCAACGGGAAGCAGCGATAAAACCGGCTGACTTTGAAAAACAGTGACCCACAGCGCGCCGCGCGCGGGTATCGGAGGAATCGAGTATGAGCGGGCAAAGCTGGAAAGTGGAAGGTCAGTACTTCGAGTCGTGCAACTGCGAGGTCCTATGCCCGTGCCTTTTGACGCACGCGCAGGCACGCCCCACCGAGGGCCATTGCGACGTCGTCCTCGCCTTCCATATCGACAAGGGAAGTTACGGCTCAACTGATCTGTCAGGGCTTAACGCTGTGCAGGCCGTGATGACGCCCGGACCGATGGCGCAGGGCAACGGAACCTTCGCGCTCTACCTCGACAGCCGCGCCACGGCCGAGCAGCGCTCCGCTCTCGAAGCGATCTTCGGCGGAAGCGCCGGCGGACCGCCCGCCTTTGTCTCGCTGATGGCGCCGAAGCGTTTGCCGACCAAGGTCGCCGAGATGAACTTCAGCGCCGACGGTAACGTCCGCAAGCTCTCGATGCCCGGGATCGCGGAAGTAACCGTCGAAGGCGTGCTGGGCAGCGGCGGCAACACCGTCTGGATCGACAATGCGCCTCATCCGCTCACCTCGCGCGTCGCCGCCGCGAAGGGTACCTCGAGCAACTACAGCGACCATTCGCTGACCTTCAAAAATTCGGGACGAAACGGACATTTCGCGCCGATAAGCTGGTCGAACGGTTGATCGGCCCGGCGCGCGGGCCTGTCTTTCGGTCTATGACAGCCGCTGACACACAATACGCCGCCGCGTCCGCGCTCCCGATGCGCGACCGCGCCATTATCTGGACGGGAATCGTTACGATAAGCGCGCTCGCGTGGCTCTACCTCGCGCGGATGCCGATGGGCGCGGGCGGCGCTTCGGGCTCGATGACGATGCGCGGCATGATCATGCCGATGGCGCATCGATGGTCCGCCGCGGACGTGTGGCTCACTTTCCTGATGTGGGCCGTGATGATGGTGGCGATGATGCTGCCGACAGCGAGCCCGATGCTGCTCACGTACGCGCGGATTTCCCGCTCGCGCGACGCGGGCGCCGCCGCCACTCGCCGCGTATGGTCCTTCGCCACAGGCTATCTCGCCGCGTGGACGATATTCAGCGTCGGCGCGACCGCGCTGCAATACGGACTTCAACGCGCCGACATAATTGACGACGCACTTCGCACCACGCCGCTTGCGGGCGCGATCATCCTGATCGCCGCGGGCGTCTACCAACTCACGCCGCTGAAGAGCGCATGCCTTCGCAACTGCCGCTCTCCGCTCGGCTTCTTCATGACCGAATGGCGCGACGGCGCATCGGGCGCGCTCGGCATGGGGCTGAAGCACGGTGTGTCGTGCGTGGGATGCTGCTGGATGCTGATGGCGATGCTGTTCGTCGCGGGCGCAATGAATCTCGTCTGGGTCGCCGCGATCACGGTTTTCGTCCTGCTGGAAAAGGTCGCGCCGTTCGGCCGCGCTATCGCGGCCGCCGCGGGACTCCTGCTCCTTGCCTCGGGCCTCGCCGTCGCCGTCTCCGGATGAACAGCCGCACCTGACGCGCCTTCGCAATCTCAGCGCGCTTCGTATACGCGGTAGCGCACGCCAGCGGGTTGGCCGTCGGGCCCGGTCATCGGCTCGCCCTCGGCGATTGCCTGAATCGAGTTGAGCCACGCGTATTTGCCTTTGGATGAAACCGCGAAAGTCGGCGCCGTCCGAATCGGCATCGGGCCGGGGTTGCCGAGTCCCCCGGGCGGAAGTTTCGCGATACCGCGATAGATCATGTAAATCGGCTCGCCGTCGTCGGTCTTGAGGACGATTCTCACGTCGAGCACGCCGACGTTGTCGGGACGCACCAGGAACCAGTCTCCGCCGCCGGGAAGCACCTCGCCGCGAAGGCGCGGGCCCTCGAATTTGCCGCCGCTTACGTAAAAGATGATCCGGTCGCCCTCGGGCGTGCCGGCGATCGCGATCGGCTCGGCAAGTTGCGCCGAGATTTCGAACAGAAGCTGGGTTTCCATCAAGGACCTCCGTCGCCGCATGCGCGGTTTACTATCCAACCAGGTTGCGGCAACCTCGCAAAGATGCGCCGCGACGCCGCCACGCGCAAGCGGCGAGCGCTTCGCTCATGCGAGGTTGAAGGCGGCGACGGCATTGTCCCACAGGATGCGGCGCTTGCTCTCGTCCGCGAGCGGCTGCTCCAGCATCGCGCCGATTCCCCACGGGAAGGTGCCGTCGGGATGCGGATAGTCGGTGTCCCAGAGGAAGTTGCGGTCGCCGACGAGTTCTACCGCGGCTTTCATCGTCGGCTCGTCGCCACGAAACGCAACGAAGAAATTCGACTTGAAATAATTCGTCGGGCGGCGCTTCAGGTACTCGTGCTCGGCGTTGCCGCTGAAGTCCCAGTGCTGCTCCATGCGCTGCAGCCAGTACGGGACCCATCCAGCGTCCGCCTCGACCTGCACGACCCTGAGCCGCGGGAACCTTTCGATAACTCCGTACCAGATAAGGCCCGCCATCGCGGCCATCGCCTCGAACGGATGCGACAGGATATGGCCGGTGACGTGAGTATCCATCCGGTCGCCGAACGAGGGCACCGAGGCGGAGCCGGAATCGTGGGTCGAAATCGGAAGGCCGAGCTTTTCCACTTCGGCCCATAGCGGGAGGTAGTCGTCGTGAAAGAGCGTGCGGCCGCGGACCGGATTGGGACGGACGTAGAAACTGATCGCGCCGTTTGCGGCCGCGCGACGCGCCTCCTTGAGCGATTCATCGACGTCCTGCATCGGCAGAATCGCCGCCCATTTGAGACGCTCCGGCGCGTTCGAGCAGAAGTCCGCGCTCCAGTCGTTGTAGGCGCGGCAGCACGCGGCGAGCAGTTTCGTGTCCCTGAACTCGCGCCCGAGCATCTGGCCCGCCGCCGTGGGATAGACGATCTGAACGTCCACGCCCTGCTCCTCCATGTCCTGCAGGCGGCTTTCGGCGCTGAATCCCATCTTCGCCGCGCGCTCGAAGCGCCTTCCCGCCTTGCGCACGGCTTCAAGAAAGCCCGGCGCGGCCATCGGGTACTTGCCCGTCTCGCGCGTGAACGGCTCGCCCTCGACCATGAAGGTGCGCCGGCCCGATTCGGAAGCGACGCCCATACGCGGCGCGGCGGCTTTGTAGCGGCTGTCGATGTATCGTTCGAAGACGTACTGCGGCTCCATCAGGTGGGTATCGACATCGACGATTTTGAAGCCGTCTCTCATCTCCGTTTACCTCCGCGTCGAAAGTTGTTCCCGGCAGGCCGGTGGCGCCTTCGCGCGGTCACGTGCTGGGAATCACAATCGCTTTCACTCCGGCTCTTTTGCGCAACAACTCGAAGGCCTCCAGCCCGCGCGCGATATCGTACCGATGCGTTATCATCGGGCGCAGGTCCACGGCGCCCGACGCGACCATCGCGATCGCCCTTCGCCACGTCTCGGGAGTGCGGATGCGCGAGTTGATAATCGTCACGCCGTGGAAGAAGAGCGCACGGAGCTCAGCGGCGGAGACGTCGCGCGCGGGCCATCCGACCTCGACCAGCTCGCCGCCGCGGCGAAGCAGCTCGCGCGGCGAATCGAGCATCCCGCACGCGTCGAATACCACGTCGGCGCCGTCAGCGGGCAGCATCGCGCGCGCCTCTTCGAGCCATCCGGGGCGATCCGCGACCACGGTTCGGAAACCGGCGCGGCGCGCGAGCGCCAGCCGCTCCGTGTCAACCTCAAGTCCGGTCACGACGATCGAAGTGACGCCGAGCGCGCGCGCCGCGAGCGCGATACTGAGTCCGATGGGCCCGGGTCCCTCGACAACCGCGCTGTCGCCCGCGCGAAGGCATGATTGCTCGACCGCGTGAAGCCCGGTGCCAAACGGTTCGAGCATCGCGGCCTGCTCGAAGTCCATCATCGGCGGCACCGGATGCGCGTTGGCGACGGGCGCGACGGTGAACTCGGCGAACGCGCCGGAGAGCGTCGTCGGCGCGGCGCAAAGATGGAATCGGCCGGCCAGGCACGGACCGCATCGCCCGCAATGGCCGAACGGATCGAGCGCGACGCGGTCACCGCGTCGAAAACCGCTCACGCCCGGGCCGGTTTCGACCACCTCGCCGGCGGGCTCGTGGCCGAGCACGAACGGCAGTCGTGCGGCGATTCGCTCCGCTCCGAGTT
>JAJYMR010000283.1 GCA_021786815.1 Deltaproteobacteria bacterium | reverse complement strand
CGGTCGCGGAGCATGGCCGTGAAGGACCGCCAGCCTCCTATGACAACATCCCGCGAGGCGGCATTTTACCAACCGTTGCCCGACGCAAGGGTGCTCTGCACCCTCTGCCCGCACGATTGCCGCATCTCGGAAGGCGGCCGCGGCGCATGCGGAGTCCGATACAACGAACGCGGCAAACTTTACACTCTTGTTTACGACGCGGTCGTGGCCCGGACGGTCGATCCCGTCGAGAAGAAGCCACTTTTCCACTTCTATCCCGGGTCAACCGCGTATTCGATCGCAACAATCGGATGCAATCTGCGATGCGCCTTCTGCCAGAACTGGGAGATAGCGCAGTGGCCCAAGGAGCATCTACCGCGAAAGATCGGATCGGACGACGTCGCCGAAACGCCGGAGCCAATCTGCCCGAGCCTCTCAATCCTTGAGGGCCGCATCCCTGGAGAACGCGTCACGCCGCAGGAAATCGTCGACGGAACGTTGCGTGCCGGCGCCACGTCCATTGCTTACACCTACACGGAGCCGACGATCTTCTTCGAACTGGCGTATGAAACAGCCCGCCTGGCACGCTCAGCGGGACTGAAGAACATCTTTGTCAGCAACGGGTTCATCAGCGAAGCGCCGCTGCGCCAGATCGCGACCGTGCTCGACGCGGTGAACGTCGATCTCAAGTTTTTCAACGAAGCAAACTATCGGCGCATCGCGCGCGCTCGCCTGCAGCCCGTCCTCGACGCGATCCGCCTGTATCGCCGGCTGGGTGTGTGGGTCGAAGTGACTACTCTCATCATTCCGCAGATTAACGACTCAGACGAGGAACTGCGCATGATAGCCGAGTTCGTGCGCTCGGTCGGTCCGGAAGTGCCGTGGCACGTCTCGCAGTTCCATCCGGCGTACAGGATGCTCGACGCTGCTCCCACACCCGTCAAGACCCTGCGCCGCGCACTGGAAATCGGTAAAAGCGCCGGACTGCGCTACGTGTATGAAGGTAACGTGCCGGGCGAAGGCGGCGAAAACACCTATTGTTACAACTGCGGCAGACTGCTCATCGACAGATACGGCTTCCACGTGCGTTCAAATCACATCCGCGCCGGTCGGTGCCCTGATTGCGGCACCGCGATTGACGGTGTCGGAATCGGCGGCAGATAGGCGTTCGAACGGCTAAGGCGAACGTGTTTACGGACAAGGAATGAGTAATGGAAAGCGAGCGGCCGTTGCGAGGCTAAACGCCTGGATTTTCCCTGAGAGAGGAGGATTCTTCGATGGAACCGGAACTCGTTTGCTATGAGACTCGCTATCCAGCCGCGGTAGTCACTCTCAACTGCCCGCAGACCCGAAACGCGCTCAGCATGCCGATGGTGGACGGGATCATGGGGGCGTTTCGTCGCGCGGAGGACGACAGCGGCGTGCGCGCGCTTATCCTCACCGGTGCCGGCCCGGCCTTCTCTGCGGGCATGGATCTGAAGGAGCTTCGCCGCGCGCTCGACGAGATGAAGTTCGACAGGAGCGGCGGCGCGTTATGGGCCGACGCGTTCCGAGGCGAAGAGCTGATCGATCGGCTGTACAGGTTTTCCAAACCCACCATCGCGGCGGTCAACGGTGCGGCAGCGGCGGCGGGAGCCGCGCTGGTTAGCGCGTGCGACATGGCGGTGGCTGTGCCCGAGGCGCGAATCGGCTATCCGGAACTGAGGCGCGGAATCCAGGCCGGGATGGTCCTGATTCACCTGATGCGGCTGGTCGGCGAGCGCCACGCTCGCTTCCTGGTTCTGACCGGGGAACTCATCGGCGCCGACCACGCCAGGGAGATTGGCCTCATCAACGAAGTGGTCCCGAGCGGCGAGCTTATGGCGACCGCGATGAAGTGGGCGGCTTCGGTCGCGATGAACGCACCCAAGGCGGAGACGATCACGAAAGCGCTGCTGGAGAAGTTCTCGGCGCAAGCGGTCTCCATGAAGATGGCGGAGTACAAGGAAGCTCCGCTTTTGACCGACGAATGCCGCGCGGGCCTCGAGGCATTCTTCGAAAAACGTCCCGCCCCGTGGGCCATCTAAGCTCCGTCCTCGACTCCTTGCCGTCATGCGGAGCATTAGTCAACCGGCGCTCCGGACTGCAATATGCCCACTTGGGATGCGCGTACTCAGCGGATCCATCGAAGAACGAAGAAGCACAGCGTCATCAGGGGCAGTCCGGTTATCAAGCCCACGCGGGCCCATTCGCGGCTGCCGATTCCGAGTCTGCCCGCCGCGACGATATTCGGGATGTTGCCCGGTATGAGCATCCCGCCGCTTATAAGCAGCCCCATCAGCACCGCCTTCTGCTGAGCGATACTGAGCGTAGGGCCGAACTCGGCCGCGGTCAGGGTCGCATTGTCCACTACCGCGGACACGCTGTTTAGCCAGAACAGCACGCCTTGCGGCATCCGGCTTATGTATTCGTCCACCAAGGGACGCAGCCCCCATGAAAGTCCAACCAGCCCGGCGACAAAGAGATAGACCTTGCCAGCGCGAACCACGATGTCCGCCCAGGTCTGCTCGGGTCGCTCGGCCCTGAGCGAGGAACCGCGCGCCACTGGCACAGCCAGCGCGATCGCGCCGACCATCAGGATTCCGATGATCACCAGAGGCCCGATTAGGCGCATCAAGTACCAGAAGCCCTTGCCGACAGCCGCGATCGCGATCGTGCCGAGCGGTTCGCCAATCGGCGTCAGCGCGGCGCCAAGACCGATCGCAAAGCAGGCAAGGACGACCGTGATTATTTCGCTGTCACGATCGAGCTTCATCAGCGCGATCGCCTCAACCAGGAAAAGGGCCGCGATAACCGCGGTTATCACGCTCGAAAGCAGTCCAAGGACGACGATCAGAACGAAATAGACGACCCGCGGTGAAACAGTGCCCAGAAGTTCCTCGAACCACGCGTCAAGAGTGGGGCGCGCGACTCGCGCCACCACGCCGAAAATCAGCACCGCGATCGTGAGCGCGATCGGTTCGCGAATCGCGGTGTGCAAAAGCGGCCAGCCGAACTGTCCACTGACAAGCGCGGCGGCCGCTCCGGCGCACAGAAAAAATATCTCCAGGTTGCGTTCCACCACGCCGAACATCACCGGCGCAAGCAGGACGACGGCCAGGATGAGCGTCAAAGCAATGATCATCGAGGGTCATCTCAGGTTCAGATGGCGCTTTCGCCGCGCTCGTTGGTTCGAATCCGGATCGCGTCATTCAGATCGCTGATGAAGATTTTGCCATCACCGATCTTGCCGGTGTGCGCGGCTTTGAGGATCGCGCCGACGACCTGTTCGACCAGGTCATCTTTGACAACGATGTCGATTCTGATCTTTGGGACGAAATCGACGACGTATTCCTCGCCGCGATACATCTCGGTATGTCCCTTTTGCCGGCCGAAACCTTTAACCTCCGTTATAGTCAGGCCGCTGACGCCCGCGCTTTGAAGCGCCTGTTTTACCGCGTCCAACGTGAATGGCTTTATGATTGCCTCAATCTTTTTCATTGTGTTCTCCGTCTGCGTTTCACTCCGACGGTCATCGCGCTGAGCAAGTCCCCCCTGCATTGTACGAGGTCCGGCAGGACCCGCCGGATCGGCTTCATTGCGGAGGCTTGCGCCTTCGGAACAGGCGCGAAAAATCCGGACGCCAGATCCGTTTCGCTCCGCGCTTGTCGTCGAGCGCCAGAAGCTGGCGCACCAACGAGCGCTCTTCCGCGTTGTGGCTTAGATCCATCGCCGCTTGCAGGTGTTCCCGCGCTGCGGTCGGAACGCCGACCCGCATGTAAAGCTCGCCGAGCCGATACCTCGGATAGAATCCCTTGGGATCGAGCTCGGCAGCTTTTTCCAGCGCTTCTTCGGCCTCCGGGATGCGAAGTAGGCGTCCGAGAGCGATGCCCAGTGCGAGGAAAGTCGTCGAGGAGCCGGGCTCGAGTTCCACCGCCTGGCCGAGTACGCTGGCGGCTTCCTCGAAGCGATTACGCTCGATCAGGTCGATTCCTCTACGCAGCAGGACCTGCGCATCACGAATTATCGGGGTCGATCGCTTCGCCACTGACTCGGCACCCGTTTCGAATTGGACTTCCATTATCCGTGCACCGCCCTGGGTAACGCTACTTTTCGAAGATGCTCTTGCCGGGTTTTACGAATTGCCAGCCGACGAACACCGCCAGCATCACGACCGTAAAGACAATTTGACCAACCATTTTGCATTTCCTCCGTTAGTCGGCAGCGATTTCCACCGAGCGGCCGGTGCCAGCGGTTACGAGCTGGAATTCCGGATAGCCCAGCGCTCCCATCTCGGGAAGATCGAGGCCTTCGAGTTCGCTCTGCGCGCCGACCCGCTGACCGACGATCACATCGACAATCACGTTGAAGAGGTACGACAGGGTGAAGATGATACCCACCAGCGTTGCGCATCCGATTAGCTGCGCGACGAACTGTTTCGGATCGCCGTAGAACAACCCGGTGACGGAACCGTTCACGCCGTTCCAGCTCCCGCCGTAGTTGCTGGTGCCGTCGGCGAAGAGTCCAACCGACATGACACCCCAGAGGCCGCACGCGCCGTGCACCGAGATTGCGCCGACAGGATCGTCAACCTTCATCACGCGCTCGACGAACTCGACGCTCAGGCAGACCAGCATCCCGGCCGCGAAGCCGATGATCGCCGCGCCCACGGTGTTGACGAATCCGCTCGGAGCGGTAATCGCGACCAGGCCGGCGAGCAGGCCGTTACCCGACATCGAGGCGTCCGGCTTGCCGAAGCGAATCCACATGTAGAGGACTGCGCCGAATGAGCCCGTGCATCCCGCGATCATCGTGTTGACCGCGATTGAGCCGATACGCAGATCGCCCGCGCCGGAAGCACCAAGCGTGCTGCCCGGGTTAAACCCGAACCATCCGAAGGCCAGGATGAAGCATCCGATAAGAACCATTGTGATGTCATATCCAGGCATCGGATTCGGCTTTCCGCTGCGTGTGTATTTGCCGATACGCGGCCCGATAATCATCGACACCGCCAGCGCCGTGACTCCGCCCACCGCATGCACCACGCCCGAGCCGGCGAAGTCGCAGTAACCATGGCCGAGTCCGTAGTTGGCGCCAAGCTGCGAGAGCCATCCGCCGCCCCACGCCCAGTTGCCGAACAGGGGATAGGTGATTGCGCCGAGGAAGAAGGTCGAGATTCCGAAAGCGGCGAACTTCCAGCGCTCGGCTGCCGCGCCGGTCACGATCGTGGTCGCGGTGTCCATGAAGACCATCTGGAACAGGAACATCACCATGACGCCGACGTCATAAGTGGATCCGCTCAGGAAAAAACCCTTGGTTCCGAACAGTCCCCAGGTCTTGCCGCCGACGTGGATGGCAAACTCGTTGTTGAGCGATTGCAGACCGCCGAGCGTGGCCGCGCCGGCCGCACCGCCCTCCTGAAGCGCGAAACCCATCACCCAGAAGGCGAACAAGCCGAACCCGTACACCATGAAGTTCATCATCATGGTGTGGTTGGCGTTCTTCGCCCGGCATAGCCCGGTTTCGACCGCGGCGAACCCGGCCTGCATGAACATGACCAGGTAGCCGGTGATCAGGGTCCAGACGAAGTTGATCGCGATCCGGTTCTGTCCGACCATGTTGACGAGATCGTCGATCGTGAGGCCCTTCTTGGGATCGCTCACGAGCACATCGTTGACAGTGCCGGTCAGGGTGCCGCCGGGATCGCCCTTAGCGAGGTCCGCAGTGCTCGGCCCTTTGATGCCCGCGAGGTCCGCGTCGGTTATGGCCTTGGCTGCGGCCGGCGAGGCCGCCGCTGCTGGTGCAGATGCCTGTGCGGCCGCGATCCGGGCATCAGTGCCAGGCCGAGCCACACGGCGAACATCGCAGCCGTAATTCTCTCTCGATATTGGTTGATTCGTATCAGCATCGAGCCTCTCCGCTTAGCTCCTTTGGCTACCTCTTCCAGATTGCGTTCTTCAGATGCGCGCCGTTGAGCACGCCGACGACGCCGATAAGCGCGATGATGAACCCAGCCAGAGCGACGGCAATCTGGGCCGGCGCGCTTGGGACCTTTACGCTCACGACGGCGAGAAACCACCCGAAGACAGCAATGACGAGACCTAGAATTTTCACACTTGACCTCCCTTGAGATTCACAGCCGGCATGTGCGGCGTGCTCTCGCGTCGCTCAGCCAGCGACGCGCCGACCGGCGATTGATTTCCTGTCCCGTGCTCCAGCGGTTTGATTCGATAGAATCCGACCGCCGAGGCTATCAGGCAGACGAGACCTGCCATCGAGAAAACCGGGCCAAGATAGACCAGGCCCGCCGGCAGAAACGTGAAACCGACCAGAAACGTGAAGAGACACCAGCCTTGCTTGCTATTTGCTCCCATTTGGCGACCCCGCTTCCTTTGCTCAGAACAGTTGCCAATCGATGTGCGCGGCTTCGGAACAATCTCCGCACCGTCGCGCGCATATCGGTGCGTCAAGAGCGGCAGAGAGCAACGGACATGCCACAAGGAACTTGCGGGCAAACTGGAACCAACGATGGAGATAGCCTCCAACCACGCAGTGAGGGCCCCTCAACCGCCTCTCCGGGTTGGATGAACTGAAAACCGAAGCGGTCCCAAACGTACTCAGTCACGCGCGCGGATACTGTGTATGTTCAATCGGCACGTGCCCGCGAATCGAGCAATGCCAAAAGGGGAACTGATGGAGAAATGACAGTGCCGCCGGAAGTGAAATGACTAGTCGCTTGCGGCAGGGATTGTCTGAGGTTTAACGGCCGGGCGTGCGCATGCCGATCAGGCCGGCGCGCAGTGCATAGTGGGTGAGCGCAACGCGGTCGCGAAGCTCGAGCTTTTGGAAAATGTTGTTCAGATGGGTTTTGACCGTGCTCTCGCTGAGCGAGAGGTGCCTGGCGACCTCGGCATTACGCATCCCGCCGGTCACAAGCCTGACGATCTCGGTCTCGCGAGCGGTAAGTACCTGGCTTTTCGGCGCCGCCCATTGCCCGGCCACCTCGGTCTGCAACTCCGCGGGCATCCACACCTGTCCCGTTGCGACCGTGCGGATCGCGTTCATCAGAGTCTCGATCGCGAACCGCTTTTGCACTATAGCCTTGGCACCCGCACGCAACGCGGCGAGCGCGTCCTCGAGTTTCTCGCTCGCGGTCAAGACGACCACGGCCACGTTCCGCGAGAGCGACGCGATATCGTCGAGCAGCCATCGGTCCATCTGCAGATCGAGCAGAAGGACATCGCACGGCGTTTCCCTCAGCGCGGCCGCAAGCTCGCCCGCGCTTTCGACTTCGCGAACGACCCGCACGCCTGGCTGCAGGAGGAGCAACGACTTGAGCCCCTGGCGAAAAAGGACATGATCGTCGGCAATTATCAATCGGATTGGGGTTGTCATTGATTACGCGACCGGCATCTGGATTTCGAGGCGAGCGCCTGCGCCCGCACCGCTTGCGATCTTCAATTCTCCGCCGACTTCGGCCACCCGCGACGCAATCGCCCAGGGAGCGACTGAAGAATCCCGAAACCCGACGCCGTCGTCTCCAACCGTGATGCGAATCATGTCGCCGGCGCTGCGCACGTCGATTTTGACCACCTGCGCGCGGCCGTGCCGCCACGCGTTTCTCATGCCCTCGAGCGCTATCTGCAGGACCTGCTCGACGACCATTCCGCGGGCGCAAAAGTCGGCCTTCATCTCGAACCTCGTGTCATTCGATCCGGGCATCTGCCCTGCGATGCAGCGATCGATTTCGGCCAGCGAGCGGATATACGAGCGCACCGCGTCGTACTCTCGCGCGATCCCGGCCTGGAGGTCCGTCAGTTCGCTCAGAGCGAGGGCCGGCTCGTGGCTGCGCAGTATCGCCCTGCACGTCTCAAGGCGTAGATTGACGCCCGCGAGAGTCTGCACGTAACCGTCATGAAGGGAGCGAGCGATGGTAAGCCGCTCGGCCTTCGATTCCAGTTCGCGGACTCGTGCTTCGAACGCAACGCGCTGTTGGCCGAAAAAGCAGATCAAATAACCCGCGAGCGCGAGATAGACGCCCCTCATCATGTAGGAGTTGGTCACTCCGTGTTCGAATCCGATGACCGCGAGGTACATCGCCACGCTCAAGATCGTGACCATGATTGTTGCGCGAAATCCGGTCCGGAATCCCGCGGCGACAATCGCGAACACGAAGAATACATAGGAAGGGCTGGTGCGGCCCTCGGTGCACAGCGCGATAGCTGCGGCAAACGCCAGGTCGAGCATCGTCGAGAGCTTTCGGAGATGTTTCGTTGCCAACCCGCGGCTGAGCGCGAGATACGTCGCCAGGCTGTAGAACAGGTGGCCTGAAACGATTATCAGCGGCGTGCCGGAAAGGTGAAAAAGCCCGCCCGCGCTCGGGTCAATGTATAGAGTGAGCATCGCGAGCGGCGAAAGAACGAGCCGCGCCCGAGCAATCTGCAGGTCAAGTTCGCGGAACCCGGAGTCTTTCATCGAGCGATAAGGCCCTGATGCCCAAAACAGCGGCATCGCGTGATGGCCTTGCACACTTCATAAGCATCAAACGGGAATTTATGTTCAAATCCCCTTCTCGGAGCGTGATTTCGCAAGAACCGCGCCGCTCTTGGCGGTGAACTCGCGCCGCTTAGCGTTTTCGCGGCTCGCCTGGTTGGGCCAACAGGAATGTCATCTCTCTCGCCAACATTTGCCCTGACAATCGCGGCTTGTCAGTGCTTACGGGCTATCCATGCCACTCGCGAATCGCGAAGGAAGCGCGCGCTTCCGGTCCCTCGAGGGAGGCGGGGCCGCGCAAGTCTGCGGCGCAGAAACCCGAACGGGTGCATCGGCAGACGATCGCAGCCGGAGCGCAATTTCAGGCCTGATCCCAAAGGATTCAGGATGACGAAGTGTCTGCTCCGACAGGAGCAGCTCCGCGCCGACTTTGGAAACGGAAACCTCGTTCCTCAGGCTCGTGCGGCAATTCCCGCGGACCATTGGTCCTGCGAGTGTCCAAGAAACCCCTGAGTCTTCGAAGGACTCTCATGCCAATAACCCGGCAAGCCGCGAGCGAGGCGGGACCAGCAATTTAGGAGCATCTTGGCACGGCTGATGCTCGTCTCGATTGTGACTGGGTCGCGCACCTCCGCTTGCGGCTATAGACGACGAGTGCCGACCTCGCGCGCAATAGAAATTCCGCGGGTTAACACCATGAAGCGATTCGCAGGCATGATTGCTTTGGGACTGCCAAAACTCGCGCGCGTCCTCGCCAGGCTCATCAGGGCCCCACGTCTGTTTGCGGCAAGGACGGCGCTTGTGGCAGCCCACGAAAGTGCGGCTGAGGAAGCGCTGCCGGGCTTCGAACCGGATGTGCTGTTGCCGCTGCAGTTCTATGAAAACCTGCGCCGAACTCATCAGTTGGAAGGTGAAAAACTCCTGATGTTTGCGATCCTCGAAGACGCGGTGGAGTCCTACATGAAGTACCTCCACGCCGCCACGAGGCCGAAGCAGCGGCGATTTCGTGAAGCCGAGGATTGGATTGAGCGTCGCGATAAGCGCTGGCTCTTCTCGTTCGACAACGTCTGCGAAGCTTTGAACATCGATCCCGAGTACATGCGCCGCGGCCTGCACCGATGGAAGGAAAGCCACTTGCGCCATTTCGAACCCACGCGCACGCCCGTGACGTAGGGCAAGAGAGCCCCACCCCCGGTCGGCTTCCCTACGACGCGGCGAATCGACGCACCCAGCTCACCCTGCCCAAACCATAAGGCCGTGGCGTATAGTTACGATAGTGGCTCGCACGTGACCGGGATGACCTGGACGCTCGGCGGGAGCCAGGTCGCCAACCTGACCTACGCCTACGACGCCAACGGGCGAGTGACAGTAAAGGGTGGAAGCTTGGCGCAGATAAATCTTCCCGCGACGGCAATCGGCAACACGTTCAACGCGGACAACGCGATGACCGCGTTCAACGGGACCGCGCTTACTTATGACGCCAACGGGAACCTGACCTCGGGCGGGACCAACACCGACACATCGGACGCGCGCAACCATCTCATGAGCGTAAGCTGTGTTGCCAGCGCGAGCGTCATTTACGACGCGTTCTGGGGGCGGGTCGAGAAGACCATCAATGGGACGACGACGCAATTCCTCTGCGATGGCTTGAATCCGGTGCAGGAACCGAACGCGGCGAGTCCGCCGGTGGCGACGGCGAACATGCTGAGGGGGCTTAATATCGACGAGTATTTCCAGCGCTCAAGCTCCAACGGGACGTTCAGCTATCTCACCGACATGCTCCGCTCGACGCTCGCGCTCCCTGGGTTAAGCGGAGCCCTGAATGCGGCGGGAACCTACGAGCCCTTGGCGCTTGCGCGGCGATTGTCGGGCCGCGGCTGAGTTCTCGCAGGCGCTCTTCAGGACGGGACCCGTGGTGGGGACGCCCGAGCTGGAGCAAACCTATCGGAATCGGAAGGTCCGGTCCTCCTCAAAAGTGCCGGGCAGGGCGGGAGAGTTGTCAGGAAAGCGGCGGACTGCTAGGAATTAAGGTTCGCGTCGGAGACCGCCCGCCACGAGGGAGGGCAGCCAAGCGCGCGCTTTCGGCTCGACTGTTCCTGTTCGATTGGCGAAAGGCCCTGAAGTGGCGGCTGCGGACTAAAAAAGGGCCTGGAAATCAAGGCGTTTTTTTGCCGATGTAGCTCAACTGGTAGAGCAACTGACTTGTAATCAGTAGGTTGCCAGTTCAAGTCTGGCCATCGGCTTTGGCGTGAAAGGTTTTAGGAGAGGTTCCCGAGTGGCCAAAGGGAGCAGACTGTAAATCTGCCGGCTTATGCCTTCGGAGGTTCGAATCCTCCCCTCTCCACCAGAGATCGGGCCGGCGGGAGAGCGGGAATAGCTCAGTTGGTAGAGCGCGAGCCTTCCAAGCTCGGGGTCGCGGGTTCGAGTCCCGTTTCCCGCTCCAAACTGTGGCGTCTCGGGAACGACTGCGGATAAGACGACGTGGTTTCGACGCGCAGGGACGCCCATGTAGCTCAGTCGGTAGAGCACTTCCTTGGTAAGGAAGAGGTCACGGGTTCGATTCCCGTCGTGGGCTTTCCAAAGATACGGAATATCGCGCAGCGGAAGCTGCCTTCGGGTTCAGGCTGATGAGAGACCTTATTGGACTTGCGTGCGACGGTTGTAAACGGCGCAACTATACGACGACCAGGAACAAGAAGCGCCAGACCGAGAAATTCTCGATCAAGAAATTCTGCCCAAGTTGCCGCACCCATACCCAGCATCGCGAGGTGAAGGTGACCTGACGAGGCTTTTTCGAGGGGCGGGTGAGACTCGCAAGCCCAGGGAGGGTCAGTAGCTCCAATTGGACAGAGCATCGGACTCCAAATCCGAGGGTTGCAGGTTCGAATCCTGCCTGACCCGCCAGCCAAATCGAGCAGGCCTTGTGTTGAAGGGGCGAGATGGATAAGCTGAAAAGTTACCTTAACCAAGCCGTGAGTTTTGTCCAGGAGGCGTGGACCGAACTTTCGAAGGTTCATTATCCCTCGCCCAAGGAAACGATGCAGGCCACGGTGGTGGTCGTTGCGTTGACCTTCGTGATGGCGCTCTGGCTTGGGGTGGTGGATCTGGTTGCGACGCGGGTAGTGCGCGACCTTCTCGGGTGACTCGGACAAGGCTTTCGGAATTTCCGGAACGCCGTTTTTTTGGATAGTGGAACCTAAAGCAGAACAGGCCGGAGCCGAAGCCAAGCTGGCGGGCGAACCCCGCAAGGATGGCGGCCAGAGAAAATGGTACGTCGTCCATACCTATTCCGGCTACGAGCACAAGGCCAAGGCCGCTCTTGAAGAGCGGGTGCGCTCGCTCCATCTCGAGGACAAGGTCGGCGAGGTCCTGGTGCCGGTCGAGCGTGTTCAGGAGCTCGGCAAGGGCGGGCAGCGCAAGATTTCGAGCCGCAAGTTCTTCCCCGGCTATATCTTCGTGAACATGGTGCTCGACGACGAGACCTGGCACGTGATCAAGGGCACGCCCAAAATAACGGGTTTCGTCGGCCATTCGACCAGTCCCCCGGAAGTGCCTGAGTCCGAAGTCCGCGGGATTGCCCAGCAGATGGAGGAAGGAGCGCTTCGGCCAAAGCCGAAGGTTCTGTTCGAGGTGGGCGAGGCGGTCAAGGTAGTCGACGGTCCCTTTCAGGACTTCAACGGCACCGTGGAAGAGGTCAAGCCCGAGAAGGGCAAGGTGCGGGTACTGATTTCGATCTTCGGGCGCGCCACCCCGGTCGAACTCGATTTTGTTCAGGTAGAGAAGGCATAGGAAAACTCTTGTCTCCGACGCCAGCCCCGGTCGTGCGCGGTCCGAGGCCAGAGGCCGGAGATTTGCTCGAAGCGTGCGGGAATCGGTCAAGTGGCGAAGAAAGTCGTCGGGCAGATAAAGCTTCAGATTCCGGCGGGGCAGGCCAACCCCTCGCCGCCGGTCGGGCCTGCGCTGGGTCAGCGCGGCGTCAATATCATGGAATTCTGCAAGGCGTTCAACGCCCAGACGCAGAATATGCAGGGACTCGTGATCCCGGTGATCGTGACGGTCTATTCCGACCGTTCGTTCACCTTTGTCACCAAGAGCCCGCCCGCCTCGATCCTGCTGGCAAAGGCCGCGGGTGTGGAGAAGGGATCCAACGCCCCGAACA